>JAAEQP010001136.1 GCA_024231375.1 bacterium
GGACCATCCGGAAGCTCAGCATCCTGATCCCCGTCTACAACGAGATCCCGACGCTAGAGCCGCTACTGCGCCGTGTGTTGGAAGCCCCCTTGCCGTGTGATCGCGAACTCGTGGTGGTGGACGACTGCTCCACCGACGGTAGCCGTGAGTTTCTGCAAGCATTCGCCGCCGACCATTCCGAGGTCCATGTGGTCCTCCAAGAGAGGAATGGCGGCAAGGGCAAGGCCATCCGCACGGCCATTGAGCACGCCACAGGCGACTGGTCGATCATTCAAGACGCCGACCTTGAGTACGATCCCCACGATTACGGCGTCATGTTGGAGCCTGTCGTGCGCGGCATCGCCGACGCGGTGTTTGGCTCCCGATTCGCCATGTCGCGCTATCGCCGGGCCATGTACTTCTGGCACACGGTCGCCAACAAGACGCTGACCCTGGCCGCCAACGTCTTCAGCGGTCTGAACTTAACCGACATGGAGACCTGCTACAAGCTGGTCCGGACCGACATCCTCCAGATGCTCGATTTGCGTAGCAATGGGTTTGACATCGAACCCGAATTGACGCTGAAGCTGGCACGATGGGGCGCGCGCGTATACGAGGTCCCCATCTCCTATCAGGGACGCACCTACGAGGAAGGCAAGAAGATCGGGGCCAAAGACGCCGTAATGGCGTTGCTGGCGCTGATCCGTTACCGATTCCTGCAACCTTCGTTTGTGAACGACCATGGATTCGCGGCGCTTCGCTCGCTCGAACGCGCTAAGTCCTTCAACCGATGGATGTTCGCTCAGTTCCAGCCTTGGCTGGGCCGGGACGTGCTCGAGGCCGGGTCCGGTACCGGCAACCTCACCAAACTCATGCTCGACCGGTCTCGCCTGGTAGCCATGGACATCGACGAGGGCTACGTGGGCCGCATCGACAGGGCCTACGGCCACCTGACCAACGTTTCCGTGCTGCAGGGCGACCTGACAAGCAGCGACGACCTCCAACGCGCGGCGGACGGGCACCCCTTCGACAGCATCCTGTCCGCGAACGTGGTCGAGCACATTGAGGACGACGCGGGTGTCTTGAGAGGGTTTTATGATGCCCTGAAACCGGGGGGGCGGGCGGTGATTCTCGTGCCTCACAACCCGAAGTTATACTGCGATTTAGACAAGAATCTCGGCCATTTCCGCCGTTATACGTGCGACGACTTGAGCCGGAAGATGGAAGAGGCCGGGTTCAAGGTCCTGAAGTGCTGGGGCTTCAACCGGGTCGGGGGTCTGGGTTGGCGCCTATCAGGATCGTGGATGCGCAAGCAGAAGCTATCCCCCGGACAACTGTTCTGGTTCGAGCTCGCCATGCCCCTCATCCGCATTCTGGAGTACCTTCCGTTCCACACCCCTAACAGCGTCATCGCCGTGGGCGAGAAACCGGAGTAGGGCACAGTCCGTCTTGATGAAGGTGGTGCTCAGGGACGCGGGAGGGGGGTCCTACTCAAGATTCCGCGCTACGTAGGGAGCGTCGGCTTTGCTTTTGGCTTGGAGCAGGCCGCGCATGGCTTCGCCGAGCACGTAGTCCGCGCCGCGGGCGCTGCCGTTCTTGCATGTGACGATACCCGCATTGAGTTTCACGTTGGTGGGAAAGGACGGGTCCGAGAAGGTGGTGGCATCGACTTCCCGCAGAATCTTGCCTGCATAGTCCACGGCCTGTTCGAGCGGGGCATGGGGGAGGACGGTGGCGAACATGGTGCCGTCGTACCGCGCCACCACGTCGTACAGGCGGCTGTAGTTGCGCACGGACATGGCCAACTCGGCCAGCAGGTCGTCGATGGAGACCGGGCCAAGTTCCTCGTCCAACGCGTTCACTTCGCTGACGTCAAACATCACACACGACACCGGGTAGCTGTGCCGGTGGGCTTCATCGACCTCCTCTTCAAGGCGCTCCAATAGAAATCGACGATTGCGGAGTCCCGTGAGGTGGTCCGTGTAGGCCGAGTCCGTGAGAGAGTCCGGTTCCCCGTTGGCCTCGTCGGAGGCGGCTTTGCCTCGCATGGCGGCATCCACCCGCAGCATGACCATAGGCAGATTGTAGGGCTTTGTAATCCAGTCGGCCGCCCCGAGGGAGTAGCCGAGAGCGATATCGTCTTGGTCGCCCTTTACTGTGACGAAGATCACCGCGATGTCTTTGGTATTCGGGGATGCTTTTAGTTGCCGGCAGACGTCGTACCCATCCATCCCCGGCATGCATACGTCCAGCAGAACCAAGTCTGCTTTCCCCGCCACACATGCCTCAAGCGCGTCCGTTCCGTTGTCCACCTGGAAAGCGCTATAGCCATGCAGCTTAAGCCCTTCGCAGAGTACCGAAGCCGACTCAACGTTGTCATCTGCCACACAAACCCGGAACTGCTCCACCAGAATCTCTGCTCCTGAAAGTTGTTTGCTGATTGGGCCTTGCCTCCCACCGAAGTGTACCTGATGAACTTTTCATTTGGCAAATGTCCCCGTGCAGAGTGCCAGAGTTGAGGTACGGGATGGGAGTGCCTACAATTCAACATAGAGTTGGGCGAAGCCGTGGATCGGTTGCCCGAATTCGTCTAAGGAGGAACGACCATGTCACGTCGGCGCACGAATCTTCTGCTACCTGTGTTTCACATCGTATCCGCGGCGATGCTCGTCACGCCCGCCGCCCACGGGGAGGAATCCATGCCGGATCCAACCGCGAACACCATAAATATGCACTTCGCCTTCATTCGCGCCGGCGAGTTTGCCATGGGGCAGGCCGACGGCGATTGGGACGAACGCCCCGTTCACACCGTGCGCATCTCGGGACCTTTCGCCATGTCCGTCACCGAGGTGACCAATGCCCAGTACGAGCAGTTTGACCCGTCCCACAAGGAACTGCGCGGCAAGGGGCTCGTGTCCACGGAGGACGACGATGCCGCGGTGTTTGTGAGCTGGCACGATGCGGTGGCGTTCTGTGAGTGGCTGTCCGAGAAGGAAGGCAAGCCGTACCGGCTGCCAACCGAAGCGGAATGGGAGTATGCCTGCCGCGCGGGTACCACTACCTCCTATTGGACGGGCGACACGTTGCCTGAAGCCTTCCACAAGCACCAGAAGACCGAGTGGACCCCTGTCGAGGTATCACTCAAGACCGGTGAAACGCCCCCGAACCCGTGGGGATTGCGCGATATGCATGGGAATGTCGAGGAATGGTGTGCCGACTGGTACGGGCCCTATGAAGACGCCGATCAGAAGGATCCGGTGGGCCGCGTCTCGTCCGAGTTCCGCGTCACGCGCGGGGGGAGCCACAGCACGGAGGTCGAGTTTCTACGGTCGGCGAATCGGTCCAGCGCCATTCCCGAGGACAAACACTGGTTCATCGGGTTCCGGGTGGTGATCGGCGACGCGCCCGAAACGGCGTTCCTGCCCGAACCGTCTGCTGCTCCCTGGGCACGCGATGTTCAGCAGGAACGTTTCGACTGGTCCGGGGGTCCCGAGGCCGATGTTCCGTTCTTTGAAGGACCCACACGATACGTTCACATCCCACCGAACATGAACGGACCCATGTACAGTGGACATAACCATTGCCCGGCGCTGGCGGCATGCCCGAACGGCGACCTGTTGACGATTTGGTACAGCACGAATACGGAACCCGGCCGCGAACTCTGCATCGTGGCGTCGCGTCTGCGGCGCGGCGAAACCGAGTGGGCCCCTGCCGCGCCTTTCTGGGACACGGCGGACCGGAACGATCACGCCAGCGCTTTGCTGTGGGACGGGGAGGACACGCTGTTCTTCTTCAACGGAGTGAGCACGGATGCCACATGGGGCAAACTGGCCCTCATCATGCGCACCAGCACCGATAACGGCGCAACCTGGTCCAAGACACGCATCATCAATCCTGAACATGGCCTCCGGAACATGCCTATTGCGGGCGTCATCATGACGAAACGCGGCGACATCGTTCTCCCGTGCGACGCCGTGACGGGCGGCGACGGTGGTTCGGCCATTCACATCAGTTCGGATAAGGGGCTAACGTGGCATGAACCGGGCGCCGGCAAACCCGCGCCCGAGTTTCGTGCTGGCGGCACGGGTGCCTCGATCGCGGGCATTCACACAGGCGTCGTCGATCGTGAAGATGGTTCGCTGCTGGCCTTCGGGCGCGGCGACGCCATCGACAAGCACCTGGCCCAGAGCCACTCCACGGACATGGGCAAGACCTGGACCTATTCGGCGAGTGAGTTTCCACCCATTGGCGGCGGCCAGCGGCTGGTGTTGCGACGGTTGCAGGAAGGTCCGCTCTTCTTTGCTTCGTTTTCGCGAAGGCTGACGGTCACGGACAAGGCTGGAAGCGAACGGAAGGTGAAGGGACTCTTCGCCGCGCTCAGTTTCGACAACGGCAAGACGTGGCCCGTGAAGAAGCTGATTACGGACGGTCAACCGGCACGTGAAATGAACGGCGGCGGAAACACCCGCGCCTTCACGATGGGGCCCGATGAAGGCGAACCTCGCGGGTATATGGCCATGACCCAGACGCCGGACGGTGTCATCCATCTCATCAGCAGCGCGTTGCACTACCGGTTCAATGTGGCGTGGCTGAAGGAGCCCATGCCGGCTGCCGCACCCTGACGCGCCTACTGTGTAGCGGCGGGTTCCTTGCTCATCTCGAAGCGTAGGACGCCGCCGCGGGCGATCTCGTCATGGCGAATCCAGGTCCGCTCTAGAGGCGTGCCGTTCAGCGATACGCTACGCACGTAGAGATGGTCGGGCGCAAAGTTGTCGGCGACGATCTCGAGGGTTCCTTCTCCCAGTTTCACCTCGGCCCGTTCGAACAGCGGCGCGCCCAGCCAATACATGTCCGAGCCCGCCAGGGGGTAGAAGCCCAACGCGCTGAACACGTACCACACCGAAAGCGTCGCGGCGTCGTCGTTGCCGTCGAGACCGACGTAGCTGTCGTCGTATCGGGTATCCAGTAGCCAACGGACCCATCGCTGTGTCAGGTCCGGCCGCCCCGCGTCGTTGAACAGGTAGACCGCATGAATGTCGGGCTCGTTGCCGTGCCAGTAGTAGGCACTGGGGATGGGCGCGCCCAGGTCTGCATCGCAACGCACGAAGAAGGTGTTGAGTTCGTCCGCGAAGTGTTCGGGACTGTCGAACAGCGCAATCAGTCCTTCCGTGTCATAGGGAACCGCGTACCGCCACTGGAGCGCGCTGCCTTCGACGTAATCGTTGGTGAGTTCACCGGTCTTGTCAAGGTAGGTCAATTTCAGCGGGTCGAAGGCTTCCACGAACGTGCCGTCCGAATTGCGCGGGTGGAAGTACTGGGTCTCGGGGTTCCAGAGGTTTCGGTAGAAGGTCTGGTGTTCCCTGAAGAGCGCGACGTCCTCATCGCGGCCCAAGGCCTCCGCGAGGTTGGCGACGGCGAAATCGGACCACCCGAATTCCAGCGTCCGTCCCACGGCTTCCTTCATCATCTCGGCAGGGCAGTAACTATACTTCAGGTAATGCTCGACACCTTCCCGCCCTGAGAACGCCGCGCCCTTGGGGGTTGCCTCAAGCGCGGTTCGGCGCATGGCCGCGTAGGCCGCTTCCACATCGAAATCGCGGATGCCTTTTAGATAGGTCTCGGCGACTACCATGTCGGCCGGCGTTCCGAGCATGGAATTAGTGTACCCGTGGCCGGACGGCCACCGCGGCAACCAGCCGCCCTGTTTCGCCATCGTCACAAGCGACACCACCATGTCACGCTGGTCTTGGGGCGCGATGAGTGCATAGAGCGAATGGACGTTGCGGAACGTGTCCCACAGCGACATATCCGTGAAGTACCGGAACCCCTCGGCCCTATGGATCTCGTTGTCGAATCCTTTGTACTCGCCGTTCACGTCGTTGAAGACCGTCGGCATCTGAAGTGCGCGGTACAGCGCCGTGTAGAACACCCTGCGCTGCGCGTCCGTAGCGCCCTCGATGGCGATGGTGCCGAGCCGCTCTTCCCACGCCGACTTCGCCTCTTCCAGAACCGCATCGAACGACCGCCCCGCGGCTTCGGCCTGGAGGTTGGCCCGTGCGTTTGCAGCGCTCGCGTGGGAGATAGCCAGTCTGACTTCTATCGTTTTCGCCTCACCGCCTGGTGCGAAGGCAAGATCGACACCGACGTTGTCGTCAGTCGCCTTGGCTTCGCCTTTGAGCAGCGATTCTCCTTGCCATACGTCGTATCCCTCAAAGGCCTCGCTGAACCGGGCTACGAAGTACACTTGAAGTCCGCCGAACCGACCGCCAAAGGAGCCAAACGTCCGTATGCTGCCCGTGACCTCGTTTGCTTCGGGTGACACCTGCACCACGCCTTCGGTGCTTCTGTGCCCGCCCAGGGCGTTGGACACGTCCAGGAGCAGGTGCGGCGTAGCGCCTGCATCGAAAGTGTAACGGTGGATGCCCACGCGCTGGGTCGCCGTGAGCTCAACGAGGACCTTGGACTTGGGCAGACGAACCCCGTAGTACCCGGGAAATGCCTTCTCGTCGCCGTGCGAAAACCGGACGTACTGCCCTTCCTTACGCGCTTCGAGGGACACGTGGGAGACCGTGGGCAGGATCAGAAAATGGCCGCCGTCGGTGGCGCCGGTGCCACTCAAGCGGGTGTGACTGAATCCCAGCAATCGGTCGTCGCCGTACCAGTAGCCAGAGGTGCTCAATGCACGTTTGTCCTTCACGAACGACAGGGTCTCTGGGCTCAGCCGCATCATGCCGAAGGGCCTCGATGCCCCGGGGAAGTTGTGAGCGCACATCCACGGGTACCCGCCGGTGCCGATGAAGGGATCCACCCATTGGCCGAGTTCGCCGGGTTTGGCGGGCGTTTCCAAGCGTCCCGGTCCGGCGCCCACGACACGGTAGTACTTGATTGCCAACCCGGCGACGCCCGCAACGCACAGCAGCACGGGAATCGCCACGATGAGCAACAGGATCTTCAACAGCCGCTTCATGACGATTCTCCTTGGCTGCTTCCAGTCAGGGAACCGCGGAACGCGGCCTCCTGCTCAACCAGCGCATCGATCCACGACTGCGAACCGCTCGGCTCGTTGCCGTCCGTTTCGTCGAGCCATTGGACGGTGCGTCGCACCCCTTCCTCAAACGACAGCAGGTCTGCATACTCCGGCACGTCCGCCTTCAGCAGCGCATTGGAATACGCCGCATGGTATTGGAAGTTCTCGTGAAGCATGCCCGTCATGTCACTGGGCGCCCCCGCGCAGATCTGTTCGCACGTCAAGCACGCGATATCCACCTCGCAGCCCAGTGCCTTGCCCATGGCCTGGTGGAAGGAGCGCCACGTCATGATCTCGTCGCCCACGATGTTGTACGTCTTGCCGATAGTGCTGTCGCGACCCAGGCAACCCACAAATCCTTTGGCTAAGTCGTCAATGTACCCGGGTTGCCACATCCCGTAGCCGTCGCCGGAAACCAGGATGGGCCGACCGTCGCGAATCCGGCTCACCAAAGCCGCGTTGTACCCGAAGATGTCGAGAAGCGGCTGTCCCGGGCCATAGCAATGGGAAGGTCGGAACATCGTCACCGGAAACCCGGTCGAGGCATGGGCATCCATGAACACCGTTTCCGCCTCGCTCTTCGCCTTGCCGTACTCGCTGACGGGCGTGTGCGGTTCGTCCTCGTCTGCCGGGACCTTCGTCAGCGGGCCTCCGTAGACGCAGACGGTGCTGCAGAACACGTACTGGGCCACATGCCCGCCGAACACCTCCACAGCATGCGCCGCCGTCGCCGGGTCGAAGGTGATCATGTCGATGACGGCGTCAAACGTCTGGTCGCCCATGGTCTTGGCGAATACCTCGAAGTCATCGCGGTCGCCGTGAATGGCCTCCACCTCCCGAGACAGCCGCGAATCGCTCTTCCCTCGATTGAAGAGCACGGGGTCGTGGCCCGTCTCCAGCAGACGTTCCACGATGGGGGTGCTGATAAGACCGGTTCCGCCAATGACAAGTACGCGCATGGTGAGTTGTTCCCGTAGGTTCGGTAGTTCTGTTGCCCATCGACGCCCGAGCGCCATCCACGGTTCCATGGTAGCCCCATCGCACGGGAAGCATCAATGCCGGCAGGCAAGAGCGGCGCCCCGTCGCATGCGACCGATAGGTCGTATAGGACCTATCAGCGGGGCTGTTGAAGAAATCCCGGAGTGCCAAGGCCTGCCGACTAAACACAAGCA
>JAAEQP010001137.1 GCA_024231375.1 bacterium
CGATCGTACCGCTGTAGAACTGACGGACGCCTTGCCCGGCCTCCAGGCACCGGATCGTGTCCCGACGAATCGATTCGGGGGTGCCATAAGTGAGCATGTTGCCGCAATCCAGGTTGCCGTAAAAGGTGACACGGCCGCCGAAGCGTTCCTTCAACGTAGCGAGGTCCATGCCCGCGAACAGGTCTATCTCAAGATACCCGTCGACGTCGCACCCGATGAGGAAGTCTTCGATGACGGACCAGAGGTCTCCGTCGCTGGCGTTGACGGCCCACCGGCCTGCCGCGTGGATATGCCGGGAACACGTGCGCACCTGGGGCACGATGAACTCGCGGTACATCTCGGGCGATATCAGCGGCCGTGTTCCGGCGAAGTCGCCGCCGACGCCGATTTGATCGAGTTCGAGTTCCACGTACGCATCGATGGAGGCCAGAGCACGGCGTGTGGCGAGTTCGAAATGCTCATGGGCGACCTCGGGCGCCATGAGCATGGTGTGCATTAGGTCCACATCCGTCCAGATGCCGTGGACGTATGCCGGCGCGAGAATAGGCAGGTCGATGCCCCGACGGGCCATTTCCTCTTTCACCACGACGTAGACAAGCAGGGCTTCTTCGGGCGGCGGGGCGAGGGACGCGCGGGCTTGCTCGTTCCGTTGCCGAACGGCGGCGACGGGATCGTGGGCGGATTCGGCCGGGGGGAGATGCAGGGCGACGTCGCGGACTTCCGGCATCGGATTGGGGTACACGTACATCATGTCGTGCCCCAGCAGGCAGGCAAGGTCCAATTGGTCGACGGCCTGCTGACGAACAGCCCCTTCCCACCCGAGGGCGTCCAACGCCCCCGGCCAATGGCTCGGGTCCAGCGCGTAGGGCCGGCCCAACAGCGCATCCGCCACGGGCGACAGCAGCACGTATTCGAACACCGGTGTGCGATCCGGTTCCTCGTGCCGCAACGCCGCTTCCACGCGTTCACGGCTGGTCATTCCACTGATTCCTCGGCAATCACCTTCGTCGAACCACACTTGGGACACGAACCCTTCTTCATACTCACCCTCCCTCCGTCCATCGCCAACTCA
>JAAEQP010001138.1 GCA_024231375.1 bacterium
CTTGAAGCCCTCCGAGCCCCAGCCGGGATGCGCACGTTCCTCGCATTCATCGGGGATACCGCTGCTGTCGGCGTCCTCGCTGGTGCCGCGGGCGATATCGCAGTCGTCAGGGATGAGGTTGAGATTGCAGTCGTTGCACTCGAGATCGCACTCATCCGGCACACCGTTCTCGTTGCAGTCGTTGCATGGTGGACCACCGCACGGTCCTTTCAGGAGTTCGAACGCCATGTCGGTGACGCTATCCAGGCTCCAGGCGGAAGCCGGACATGCGAAGTCAAACGCCTGCCCGGGAAGCCCAGAAACGGCGTCCAGGTCGCCAACCTCCCAGAAGAAGCTGTTCGTGGTGGCATTGGTGGTCTCTGTAAGCTCCAGCCAGTAGACCCCCGCGCTGAGATCGATGCAGGGATCCAGCACGGCTTCGAATTCCCATTCGTGCACGCCGAAGGCTATGACCCCGGTCTGGGCCCGCGTGGTGGGCACGCCGGTGAGCGTGTGGAGCGCGGCGCCAGGAAGGCCACCCGCATCCGCGTGGATGATGATCGTGACGTCCGTGCCGGGGCCTTCGTTGTCATCCGGATAGTATCCGCCCCACCAGCGGACGGTGCCGATGCTCTCGCTGCTGGTGAGCACGAACTGCTCGGCGAGCACCTGCTGCCCGCTACCGCAGAAGTCGCAGTCGCAGTCCGAGAAGATCCCGTTGGACTGGTTCGGCGGCTGGCTGATGAGCGCATTCGACCCGCACAGCTGACACTCGTCGGGCACGCCGTCCGGCTGGCAGTCAGCGCTGCCGGGAATCGGGGGCGGCTCATACGGACAGCCGCCACCGATGTTGGTCACCGTCTCAGATGCGCCGAACACGCCACCCGTAGCGACCGACCCACCCTCGTAGAAGATCTCGTAAGAGCCGTTGCCGTAGGCGCAACAGATGCCATCGCCGAACGAATCGAAGATGGTAAACGTGTAGCACTTGTCGGCGCACACGTCGACGACGGTGACCTCGTGCACGCCGGGCGTACTGTACGGTCCGCCGCTCGCGACGACACCAACGCCGTCCTCCACCAGTTCCCAAGTGGTCTCACTCGGGTAATTGTCGGTGAGGATATCGATCGTGATCGTGGCATCCGGCGCGGTGCACGGTCCCGGGGCAGGCCCCTCGGCGATCTGGCACTCGTCGGGAAAGCCATCCAGCTGGCAGTCCGCGCTGGTGCCCCCAGCGATGTCGATGTCGTCGGAGATGCCATTCGAGTTGCAGTCGCCGCTAGTGCCACCGCCCATCCGCCAGGCCACCGGCATGTCGGCTCCTGACGGGGCGTCGACCTGGGCACCCCACACGTACGAGAAA
>JAAEQP010001139.1 GCA_024231375.1 bacterium
ACATCCAGAGCCCCGTTACCGACGAAGGAAGGGTACTACCGCATCACTTACCAGCCTGTCGCCATCGCAGGAGATCGCAAGATAGCACTTGGCACCGGCGGATTTTCGGTCGTTGTCCTGGCGGATGCACCGCCCATAGAGGAACTGGCCCAAAGCGACGGAGCGGCCCCCCCAAAAGGCCACGCGACCCCGGCGGCAATCATGTCCCTCGATGGGAACCAATGGCTCCTGGCCACGGATCCCAACAACATCGGCCGCGATCACAACTGGCATACAGCCCCGGTCCCCGAGGCCACACCCACCAAGACACCCTGGATCATCCAAGACGCCTTCCCCGGCTACCACGGCGTCGCGTGGTACTGGCGCACCTTCGAAGCACCCGTCAATCCCCATCCAGACGGACGCCACATTCTGCGTTTCTCCCAAGTCGATTACCTTGCGGAAGTCTGGCTCAACGGCACGCCCGTCGGAGGCCACGAAGGCGGCGAGACCCCCTTTGAGCTGGATGTGACGGACGCCATCAAGCCCGGCGAACACAATGCTCTGGCCGTGCGGGTGCTCAACCCCACCCACGAACGCATCGACGGAATCGTGCTCAACGAGACCCCCCACCGCTGCAAGGTCATGCCCTACCATGCGGGCGCAGCCTACAATCACGGCGGAATCACCGGCTCAGTTGGCCTGAGCGCGGTCCCCGCGGTGCGCATCGAGGACCTCTTTGTCCGCGCGGATGCCAAAACCGGCATCATTCGAGTTCAAGCCACGGTCCGCAACGCCGCGAATGAGACGCGGCAAGGCCAACTCGCGATCACAGTAGCCCCCGCCACGACCGGCGAGTCCTTCGCCGCCCACACCGTCACGCGCGCCCTCCCCATGGGCGACACCCTTGTCCAGACGGCGCTGCAAATTGACAATCCCCACCTGTGGGATCTCAATACCCCCTACCTCTACCGCGTCACAGCCCAACTGACGACGGAGACGCCCGGGTCCGTCGATGAACGCTCCGTGCGCTGCGGCTTCCGCAACTTCCGCTTCGAAAACGGCTACTTCCGCCTCAACGGACGCCGCATCTTCCTCCGTTCCTCCCACACGGTCAATCACTTCCCCATAGGCCTGCAATTTCCACACGACCCGGACCTCGCCCGGCGCGATTTCCTCAACGCCAAAGTCATGGGCTTCAACATGATTCGCTTCATTTGCGGCGGCGCCACGCCCGAACAGCTCGACCTCTGCGATGAGATTGGCCTGCTCGTGTACGATGAATCCTACGCCAGTTGGTACGAAATGGTAGACACCCCGGAGATGACGGAGCGCTTTGACCGCTCCATCGGCGAAGTCATGAAGCGCGACCGAAATCACCCCTCCGTCGTGATCTGGGGACTCCTCAATGAGATCACGGACGGGCCGGTGTTCCGCCACGCCGTCGATTCATTGCCCCTCGTCCGCTATCTCGACAGCAGCCGCATGGTATTCCTGAATAGCGGCCGATGGGACGGCCAACACGACATAGGCACCATCTGCAATCCCGATTCTACGGTTTGGGAACCCTGCCTTGGTGTGGAAGGACCCGAAGCGGAGAAAGCAACCTGGAGCCAGCAAGGCGGCGCCATGGGATACTTCGACCACGCCGGAGACGCCCACACCTACATGAAGGTTCCCCAAACAGCGGAATCCACTGCCTTTCTCCGCACCATCGGCAGCGACTCCAAGCACATCTTCCTCTCCGAATACGGCATCGGAAGTGCCGTGGACCTCTGGCGAACCGTCAGGCATTTCGAACAACTCGGCAAGGCGCACCTCGAAGACGCCCAGTTCTACAAGACCCATCTAGACCATTTCCTCTCGGATTGGGAACGCTGGGGCATGGGCGCCTGCTTCGACCGCCCCGAAGATTTCTTCATGGCAAGCCTCACCCGGATGGCGTCACAGCGAATACTCGGGCTCAACGCCATCCGCTCGAACCCCAATCTCGTAGGCCACAACGTGACGGGCCTCATCGACCACGTCATGGGCGGCGAGGGCCTGACAACGCCCTTCCGCGAAATGAAACCCGGGGCCATCGACGCCATGTACGAGTGCTGGGCGCCCTTGCGCTTGTGCCTCTTCGCGGAGCCCTACAACATCTATCGCGGCGGCTCGGTCAAACTCGAAGCCGTCCTCGCCAACGAAGACGCACTGCGTCCCGGAGAATACCCCCTGCACCTCGAACTCGTCGCACCCGATAGCGCCAAGATTCTCGAACGCGACGTCACCGTAACAATCCCAGAACCCAACGGAACGGAAGAGCCGCCCTTCGCACTGCCCGTCTTCTCCGAGGAGATCACCGTCG
>JAAEQP010001140.1 GCA_024231375.1 bacterium
GACGAAGGACCGCCGCCATCTGGTCCATCATCGTCACATAGGCCCTGCAAACCGGCCATTCGCCCGGGTAGCGGAGGAACTTCACATGGCCGTCCATGTACAGCACGTTGCCGCCGCCAGGAATGTGGTTGAAATAGCTCATGCCGTCGGCCGCGGAGGCGCCTGTCCACACGCTGTCCCACATCACCGCAATTTCGCTCTGCGCGACGTTGGTTGCTGCCGCGTTGTTGATGTCGCTGATGAAGAATCGCTCGATGCCTTCACGCAGACGATAAACGGTCTGGCCGCCAGCGTCCACGTCGTCCTCGAACGCATTCGCAAGGCTACCGTCATTGGCCAATGCGTCCACTGCGTCCGTGGCGAATATCGTACCCACATCCACCAGGAGCGCGGCGTTGAGGGCTGGCGGATCGGCATTGACGTCGCCAGAGCAGATCTGGTTCGGCATCAGCGCCCAACCATAGTAGGTATACGACACTTCCCAGAAGTCGCACGGGTCCGTCGAACCATCGGCCTCGCGCCAGTACCGGTCCGCCAATTCTTCGCCGTCCGCGTCCGACGGACAAACAATGACGTTCGCATCGGTCAGATACTCCGGATACACCGACGGACCGTTGAAGAACTGCTGCCACGTGTTCGGCGTCGCACAGGCCGTTCCGGGAACATGCTTGATGAGGCTCGGGAATTTCTCGCCCTTGCTCTCGTTCGCATACATCTTGAACACGATACCCATCTGCTTCAGATTGTTCTGGCAACTTGCCCGCCGGGCCGCTTCGCGCGCACGCGCCAGCGCCGGAAGCAGAATCGCCGCCAGAATACCGATGATGGCGATCACAACCAGAAGCTCAATCAGCGTAAAGCCCTTGTTTCTCATTTCACATACCCCTTTGTTTCTAGTGCCAACCGAATCATGTAGGATTAGAACGCTACACCACGCTGCAGCCCATTCGTCCAGGACCCGCAACGGTCTACTGCCTCTTCAACGCCCTCCTTTCTCCCGCGCGAAGCCTTGCGCCTCGCCCGATTCTTCCGGGATTGGCCCTGCACGCAAGACACGAATCCCGCGAAGGAATACGCCTTGCACCATACGCCAATCGGGCGTTTCACCGCCCTCACACTACAAGCTACACCTGTTTTGACGTTCTGTCAAGAACTTTTTTGGAGCAAAATCCCTTTATTTACGACGTTCATATGGACATCTTCTGACGTTTCCTCGAAAAGCCATAGTGATTGGCCCGTGTCTGTTCGCTCGGGATATTTCCCCGTGATGACCTTCAGCCCATGTGGAATCAATGCCCTGGGGCTTCATGCGCCGTGCGTATCCGTTGACTGCATCGTGCCACCTTCCTATCATGAGGCGCCACCCATGAGAGAGGGAGTCCACGAAACACACGGTATCGGGGGAAGTCCACATGACTGTTGGAAACACGCGCCTGGCACGCCGGAGATTCTTCAAGATCGCAGGGCTCGCCGCCGCGCCATGGTTCGTGCCCGCATGCGCCACGGGCCGCAAAGGTCCCGCTCCGAGCGAACGCATCGCGGTAGGCGTGATTGGATTGGGATCGCGGGGGTTGGCGGTGCTGGGCGAGTTCATCCGCGAACCCGACACCCAAATCGTGGCGCTCTGCGATGTCGACCCCATCCACTACCGCGACCGGAAATGGGGACAAGGCACGCCCTGCGGTCTCGAACCCGCCGCGGGCATGGTCAAGCGATACTACGAGAGCAACCAACCCCAAAGCGGCAGCGCGGCTCCTGCCACGTACACGGACTACCGCGAGCTCTGCGCCCGCGACGACATCGACGTGGTCGTCGTCGCTACGCCCGACCATTGGCATGCCCTGTGTACCCTCGAAGCCTTGCGCCGCGGCAAGGACGTCTATTGCGAGAAGCCCATCACCCACCTCTTCCACGAGGGACAGGCCGTCTACAAAGAGGCCGCCAAACGGAAGGCCATATTCCAGACCGGGTCGCAGCAACGGTCGGATGCCCGGTTCCGCCGCGCCGTCGAACTCGTGCTGAACGGCCACGTCGGCGAGGTCCGCCGTGTCGAGGTCGGTTTGCCGAACGGGTACGCTGGTCCCATGGGCGATACGGCCGTGACGGACCCGCCGGAACGGCTCGACTACGAGTTCTGGTGCGGGCCGAGTTCAAGACTCCCCTACATGCGCGCCCGCCATCACCGCTTCTGGCGCGGACACACCGCCTACGGTGGCGGCGTGTTGATGGATTTCATCGGCCACCACAACGACATCGCCCATTGGGGTCTCGGCATGGACAAAGGAGGGCCCACCCGCGTTGAGGCCGTCAACTGGCGGTTCCCCGACACCGAGGTGTACAACACGCCTCAGGACTACGAAATCCGGTGTGAATACGCCAAGGGCATCACCTCAACCATCGGCAACAAGAACCCCACTGGCGTCAAATGGATTGGCGAAGACGGGTGGGTCTATGTGAATCGTGGCGAACTGAAGGCGTCCAACGCATGCTGGGCCGACAAGGACTACGATCCCGGCCCCGTCAAGGCCTATGCATCCCCCAGGCACGTCAGGAACCTGCTGGACTGCGTGCGATCGCGCAAGCCCTGCGTCGCCCCGCCCGAGACGGCCCACCGCTCCATCACCCCGGGTCATCTGGGATACGTTTCGCATCGCCTCGGACGGGCGCTCACGTGGCACCCCGCCAAGGAACGCGTCATCGGCGATGACGAGGCCGACCGCCTTCTGCGCACCGTCGACTACCGCGGGTCCTGGTCGCTCGAAGCGTAGACTGCCGGTTACGACCCCTCAGCATGCCCGTCATGCGACCGCACCCGGACATTCCGATACCACACCTTGCCGTGGTCGCCTTGCAGCATGATAGGACCCGGTTCGTTCACGTCACCCGGCAACGCGCCGCCCGTCACGGACGTGATCTGGATCTTGTCCTGCACGAGCTGGCCGTTCAGCTTCACCGTCAACCGGTCGCCGACGTACGACGTCTCCACCGTGTGCCACTCACCGGCCGGCTTCGCGGCATTCACCAGCGGCGCGAACTGATCGTAGATCGCCCCCGCGTCGCCCGTGTTGGGTTGCCCGACCCCGTGACTGTCCAGCACTTGGACCTCCACCCGGCCGCGCAGGTAGACGCCGCTATTGCCGTCAGGAATCGTCTTGTACTCGATCTCCAGATCGAAATCCTTCCACTGATCGACCGTGGCAATGTCGTTCCCATGGTCCTTGTTGGTCATGGCGTCGCCTTCCACGGTCCACGCGTTCTCCGCCGCATGATCGCGCGCGTTCTGCCAACCGGTCAGGTCCGTGCCGTCGAACAGCACCACCCAACCTTCTTCCGCCGCTGAGCCTTCATCCGGCATTTCGGCCGGCGGCGTTTCCGGTATTGGCGCAGCGGGTTCCGGTTTTGTCATCTGCCTGATAGGTTGCACCGGCGCGGCCGGCTCCTCAGGCGCAGGCGTCGGCGCGGGCTGTTCGCTCGGCCCACAGGCAGACAACGCAACGACACAGACAACGGTCACCAACAGACCCCATCCCATTCCTACACGTGTGGTATTCATGACATGTTCCCTTTCGCCCAATCCGGCGGTTCGCCGGTTGCATGGTTCTCGTTCCAGCCCAAACCGTATCCCCTCTATCTTACCGCGCAACGGCCTGGGCGTCTACGGGGCCTGCTTCCATCTCCCCATCTCCATCAATCTCCACATCCCCTTCTCTTGCATACTCCCGCGTCTTGACTTGCTCCCGAATGATGCGGATACTTGCGGAACGGTGCCGATTCCGCGCCCGTTCCGGGCGGATTTGTATTGGGAGGAGACACAATCTATGACCACGCCGCACGATCCAAACGATGTTCTGCGTACGATCGAACAGTCCGACTCCCAGAAAGTGAAAGTGGCGGCGAGCGACATCGACGGCGTCCTCCGGGGCAAGTTCCTCCACAAGGACAAGTTCCTCCCCGCCGCCAAGGACGGGTTCGGCTTTTGCGACGTGGTGTTTGGGTGGGATTGCGACGACGTCTGCTATGACAACGTAACGTACACGGGTTGGCATACGGGATATCCCGACGCCCAGGCCCGCGTCGACTTGACCACCCACCGCCAGATTCCCTGGGAAGACAACCTCGATTTCTTCCTGTGCGATTTCCAGGACGCCACGGGCGGTCCCCTGCCCGTGTGCCCCCGCCAAGCCTTGAAGGGCGTGGTGGACCGGGTCCGCAAGGCGGGCTTCGATCCCAAGGTGGGGTTCGAGTTCGAGTGGTTCAACTTCCGCGAAACGCCCCAGACCCTCGCCGCCAAGGGCTACACCAACCTTGAGCCCCTTACCCCCGGCATGTTCGGCTACTCGGTGCTGCGCTCGGGGCAGGAACACGAGTTCTTCCACGCGCTGATGGACCAACTGGCCGCGTTCCGCGTGCCTATCGAGGGACTGCACACAGAGACCGGGCCCGGCACTTACGAAGCGTCCATCCTATGTTCCGACGCCATGGAAGCCGCCGACCGCGCACTGCTGTTCAAGTCCGGCGTGAAACAAATCGCTTACGCCCACGGAATCGTGGCGAGCTTCATGGCCCGATGGAATACGGACCTGTCGGGATGCGGCGGTCATATTCACCAGAGTCTCACGGACCCGAAGAACGGCGCAAACCTGTTTTTCGACCCAGCCGCGGCGGACCGCATGTCTCCCCTGTTCAAACACTACCTGGCGGGCCAGATGCAGTGTCTGCCCGAGTTGCTGCCCTTCTTTGCACCGACCGTCAACAGCTACAAGCGGCTTGTGGAAGGCTATTGGGCGCCGACGGCAGTCACGTGGGGATACGACAACCGCACCGTGTGTTTCCGCGCGTTGACCGGCTCGGAGAAGGCCGCCCGCGTGGAGTCCCGCGTGGCCGGAGCGGACATCAACCCGTACCTGGCGCTGGCCGCATCACTGGCGAGCGGCCTGTACGGCATCGAGCACGAACTCGAACTCACCGAACCGCCGGTCCTCGGCAACGCCTACGACCAGGATTCGGCCCTGCCGCTGGCCCGCGACCTCGGCGAGGCCACCGAAGCCCTGCGCCGTTCCGAACGCGCACGCGAGATCCTGGGCGACGCACTTGTCGACCATTTCGTCAACACCCGGCTCTGGGAGTGGCGCCGGTTCCAGAAAGCCACAACCGATTGGGAACTGAAACGCTATTTTGAAATCACATAGACGCAAGGAGTGATTCTGGCATGGACATCGTTCGATTCAATTTCCCCACATGCATCTTCTTCGGCCCGGGCGCGCGCGCCAAACTCGCCGAGGTGTTGAAGGACGAGGGCAAGTCGCGCGCCCTCTTCATCACGGACCAGGGCATCGCCGGACTGGACTTCTTCGCGGATCTTGTGAAATCCGCGTCGGACGCGGGATTCGCTACGGCCGTCTTCTCCGACGTGACAGGCAATCCTGTCGCATCGCAAGTGCGTGCCGGCGCCGAAGCCTGCCGTGCCCACCAGGCCGACGCAGTCATCCTTGTTGGAGGCGGCGCGGCCCTCGACGTAGGCAAGACCGTTGCCCTCATGGCCCATCATCCCGGCGACGTGTTCGACTATGAAGACGAAAAAGCCGACGCCCTCCCGGTGGACAAGGAAATGCCGTTCATCGTCGCCATGCCGACTACGTCCGGCACGGGCAGCGAAGTCGGCCGTAGCAGCGTGATTTCGGACGACGAAACCCACGTCAAGCGCATTGTGTTTTCGCCACGGCTGCTGCCAGCCGTCGTGCTGGCCGACCCTGAGTTGACGCTGGCCCTGCCGCCGCACCTCACCGCAGCCACCGGCGTGGACGCGCTGTCACACAACGTGGAAGCGTTTCTGTCTCGCGGGTTCCACCCCATGTGCGACGGCATCGCGCTCGAAGGCATCCGGCTCGTGGCGGACAACCTGGTCGCCTGCTACCGCGAACCCGGCAACGTCGAAGCCCGCGCCAACGTCATGGCCGCATCCACCATGGGCGCCGTGGCCTTCCAGAAGGGGTTGGGCGTGGTTCATTCGTGTGCCCACGCCTTGTCGGCCGTCTGCGACATGCACCACGGCCTGGCCAATGCCCTCATGATGATTCCGTGCATGCGGTTCAACGCCGAAGTCGTGCCCGAACGCCTGGCGCGCATGGGTGCCGCCGTCGGCGCGGATGCATCGACGGCCGGATTCATCGCCTGGCTTGAAACGTGGCTGCGCGACCTCGACATCCCGAAGGGCCTCGCCGAAGCCGGTGTGACGGAAGACCAACTCGATGCTTTGGCGGACGGCGCCGTGAACGACGTCTGCCACCCCTGCAATCCCCGGCCGGTGACGCGCGAGGACTTCGTCGCTCTGTTCCAAGCCGCCATGTAGCGACGCGGCACATACTCTTCGAATGAAGACACCCTCAGGCGTAAGCCTGAGGGTGTCTTCATCAATGAACTCTGCGAACCGCCCGCGTTTACTCCGGCAACTCCACCCGAAGGTGCATGCTCTTCAACCGCGTGAGGTTCAGCAATCCGTACTTGGACAAGGTCGCACCACGGCCCGTGTCCTTCACGCCGCACCACGGCAGGGCCGGGTCAAGATAGTCGCACCGGTTCATGTAGAACGTGCCCGTCTCGATCTGTTCGCCGACCCGCACGGCCCGGTCCGCGTCCTTCGTCCAGATGGATGCGGTAAGGCCGTATTCGCTATCGTTCATGAAGCGGATGGCTTCCTCGTCGCTTGAGACCGGCACGATGCCGATAACCGGGCCAAAACTTTCTTCCTGGATGAGGGTCGAATCCTGCGGCGCATCGGCCACGACCGCCGGAGCGCTGAACCATCCCTTGTCCGGCATGGCGAATTCGTCCGGCGACACCACCAGCCGGCCGCCCGCCTGCACCGCGGCCGCCACCTGACCCGCCAAGAACGCCGGCGACGTGCGCGACGCCAGCGGCCCGATGCTCGTGGCCGGGTCCATCGGGTCGCCCACCACGTACTCGCGTACCTTCGCGGCATAGGCCTCCACAAAATCGTCGTAGATGGCGCGGTCCACGTACACGCGCTCGATGGCGCAACACGACTGACCCGCGTTGTAGAAGGCCCCGTCCACGCAATTTTCCACCGCGAAGTCGAAGGGCGCGTCCGCGCACACGTAGGCGGGGTCTTTGCCGCCAAGTTCCAGTCCCACTTCGATGAACCGGTCCGCGGCGCTTCGGTTGACCTCGCGGCCGCCCTGCACCGATCCCGTGAAACCGACGTGGTCCACGGCAGGATGCTGAATGATGGCCTCGGTCACGGCATGGCTGGCGATCACTGCCTGCACCAAGCCTTCGGGTGCGCCCGCTTCTTTGAACGCGTCTTCGAAGGCCTGGGCGCACAGCGGCGTCTTGCTGGAGTGCTTGATGAGCACCGAGTTGCCCGCCAACACCGCCGGCACCACCACGTTCACCGCGATCAGCAGCGGGTAGTTCCATGCGGCAATGTCGAACACCACGCCAAGGGGCTCGTGGCGGATGTAGCGTTTGAACTTGGGGACATCGGGCAGATACTCGTCGGCGAGGGTTTCCTCGGCGATGGAGATCATGTGGTTGGCCCGTTGGACCAATCCGCCCACTTCGTTCTTGGCCTGCTGAAGCGGTTTGCCCATCTGGGCCGTCATATCCGCGGCCACCTTGTCGCCCATCGCCTCGAACGCCTTCACGAATGCTTCACACAAGGCCACGCGGTCGGCCATGGGCGACGTGCGCCAGCCGACGTACGCATCCCGCGCCCGGGTGACCACGGCGTCCACATCGTCCGCCTGCAACTGGGGCAGCGTGACGACCACTTCTTCGGTGAAGGGATTGATGACGGTCAGTTCGTTCGCGCTCATGGTGATTTCCTCATACTTGGTTGCGGATGCAACCGGGCCCTATTCAATTCGCGCCGTACAGAGCGCGGGATACTCCAGGTCCGTTACGCCGGACTCTCTTTCTTGGGTACGCCGTCGTTCCATCGCGCGGCCATCAGCAGCGCGCCGATGACCGAGAATGCCGCGAAGGTGTAATACAGCCCGTTCCATCCGAACCTGCTCGCGGACACGTAGGCCACTACCAACGGTGACAGCATTTGGCCGATGGACCCCATACCGTTGATGAAACCGGCTGCCATGCCCGCCGCCTTCTGTGACCCGATGTCCATGGCGCCAGCGCCCGTCATCAGGGCGTCCGGACCGTAGGTCATGAAGCCGATGAACGAAATGCCGGCAATGTTGAACATCAGCCCCATCTTGCCCAACACGGGATAGAGGAAGAACGCCACAGCCAAGGCGAAGAGCATGACGCACGCCACAGGAAACCGACGTGAGTTCAGGAGCTTGTCACTCACGTATCCGGCCACCACGACCCCGCAGAAGCCGGCGATCTCGTATGTAGTGGACGTGTAGCCCGCCTCCTTGGTCTCGTACGCGAGTTCTTGGACCATGTAGAGGGGGAGCCAGTAGAGAAACGCGTACCGCGACATCTTCAAGAAGA
>JAAEQP010001141.1 GCA_024231375.1 bacterium
GACCGGACGCAGGTCGAAGCCGCGGTGAGGAGTGCCGTCGAGAAGTTGGGCGAGTTGGATGTGTTGGTCAACAACGCGGGACTGACGCAGGTCATGCCGTTCGCGTTGATCGAAGATGAAGACTGGGATCGCGTGCTGGCCGCGAACCTGAAGACGATGTTCCTGGTGACGCACGCCGCGGCGCGCGGGATGATCGCGCGTAAGTCAGGTTGCATCGTGAACATCGGCAGCCTGGCCGGACACCGCATGTTGGAAGTGCCCGTCCACTACGCGACGGCCAAGGCCGGGGTGACGGGTTTCACACTGTCGCTGGCCCGCGAGTTTGCCCGCTATCAGATCCGCGTCAACGAAGTGGTACCGGGCTTGTTGGACGAAGGCGTCGGGCGCATGGTGCCGGAGAAGGAGAAGAACGAATACATCCGCTACTGCGCGGCGGGAAGGGCCGGTCGCGTCGAGGAAGTGGCCAATGTCGTGGGATTCCTGGTCTCCGATGCCGCAAGCTACATCAACGGCCAGAGCGTTTTCGTGGATGGGGGCGTGTGAGCGGGTGAGGTGTAGTAACAGGATTGAGCAGACATATGTCGAGTAGCCGGGAACAGACTTCCTCTGCGTCTCCGGAGAGGAGGAAGGAAATGTCATCA
>JAAEQP010001142.1 GCA_024231375.1 bacterium
ATAGGTACACGCACCCAGGTGCGGGCGCAGGCGCACGCTTCAACACCTCGCCAGTCCCGTGCATGCGTCCGTTTCTCATCCATGCATGAGAATCACGGCCCTATTCTCGCAAGATTGACGCGGATATCCCGTCACCTGGACATGGTGTAAGATATATTTTGGCGGGTATTGTTAGCGTTTGGCGTGCTTGTGGGGTTGCGGGGCGGAATGTGGCATGTCCCTTGCTTTAACAAGCGGCGATGAGCACAACAAACCAAATCACACAAGGAGGTGAGATTATGACAACAGTAACGGGAAACACATATCCGGTACGGGCGCAGTTAAAAGCACTCGGTGGGCGCTGGAATCGCATAGCCCAGGGGTGGGATTATGCGGATGATGAGACGGCAACACGGGCGCAGTCGATTGTGGATAATGCCGGTCCGGCGGAACCGTACACGCCCCGCCGGCGGCGGAGCGGGCGCAATCGTAGTGTCTATACGCGGTTCAATTCGGGCGCAGAGGTCTTCACTAACGCCAACGGGCGCTGCGAGGACGCCCCGTGCTGCGGTTGCTGTTCCTAACCCACTGACGAGCCCCCGCGCGGGGCGAAACGCTCGCGGGTGCGGGCGTCTGGGTGAAGGTGAACGAGAGGAGACGGCATGAAACTTGACGAAGCAAGAAAGATTGCTAGCGGACCCGAACCCACGGGGAAGACGGTAAACGGCGCATGTTCTGAGTGCGTGGGGCGATTGTGCCGATACCACCAAGCGGCGGGGCTCGTGCGCTGGCATGATAGGGGGCGCGCAATACGTGACGCATACGACGGATTGAGACAACAAGAAATAAGCCGCTTCGCCGCGCTTCATGAGATCGAGAGCGACGAAGCGGGGACGGCAAGAGAGAAGGCGCGGCGTATCATGCGGGGTGAAAACCCTATCCCGCGTCATTTGATGATTTCGGGCGTTTGAGTAAACGTGAACAAGAGAGGGGATAACATGAGCGCAAGAGATGATGATTACTACCTGATGAACTGCCTAAGCCGTCGCGGCATTGACGCAGACGCGGAACAAGCGCGCGTGCTGCGGCGTGCCGAACGCACCCTGCATGGCTGGGCGGAACAGGAATGTGGGAATGGTAACGACTGGGCAAGCTGGGCGATAGAGCGCGATGAGGACACGGGCAAGCCGTACCGCTGCATCTATCCCCATGACGGACCTACGCGCCGTGAGTTGATCGCGGACAGGGAAGCGGGCGCGATTGCGCGGGTGCGTGCGGTATGCGCGGACCTGGGCGTTCACTGGTATCAACAGACGGACCCGCGTGGGTGCGCTCTGTACGTGTCGAGTGAACCGATTGACGGCTGCACGTATACCAACGGGGTTGCGTGCTCGGTTAGGTGAACAGATGAACACCCGCGCCCACCCTCTCAAATGCCCCCGTTGCCGCGTGCGCTGGATTGCCAGGCCGCGTGCGTGGGGGCGGATGCGGCGGGGTTGGGCGTTGTGCCCGTGTTGTCATCGTGACGTGCGCGGGGTTGCGGGTGTAAATGAAAGGGGACGCTGACAATGACAAGAGCAAACACATACAGACATTACCGCGTCCGTTTCCACGTGCGCGGGCGGGCTCACGTCTGGGACAGGTGGGGGCCGTGCATGGGTAGCACGTTGCGTATTGCGCGGTGCGCGATTCAGGGGGTGTACGGGGATGCTTGGGGTGGGGAGATAGCGATATCGGACGATGGTGGGTGCGGGATCTGGGCTTACTAGGAAGGGGTGAGACATGAAGGCGAGACATGAATTGATTACAGAAATGGCGCGGGCAAGGCCGCTTGTGCATATCGTCGTGGAATGGGAGGAAGATCCGAACCACGTATGGGATGGTGACGGGTCAGATCCGGTGGAGGATGGCGAAATTGCCCATGACGTAACCGTTGTGGCGCAAACCATCATGTTTGGACGCATGATCGAGGGGGTGTCTGGCCTGGGGGGCAGTTATTCGCCGCGCGGTGGTCCGCATTGCCCCGACATACACGGGTACTTTCCGCAAATGCTGCACGAGGCCGTTGCCGCCTTAGACGCAGAGATTGCGGCTATATAACAAAACAACCGCCCCCGCGCGTGGGTATGCGTGCGGGGGCGCGAGGGGGTGTGAGAATGACGACATGCACGATAGCGAGGGGATACGAGTACGGGGAGGACTATCTCTCGTCAGTGGTAGACTGCGACGACGAGTTGGACGCACGGGCGTTTGTCGCGGCAGTGGTCAGCAACTTTGACGCGGCCGCGCGGGGTGAATTGGGCGCGCACGTGAGCCTGCTGCCCGGCACGTCTGAGGTGTACGGTGATGCGGCGGCGGAGTACCCGTGGAATGTGGATGACATACTGGGTGACTGCCTGGAACTGGCAAAGGATGCGGCGATGATCGCCGTAGGGGGGTAAGCATGACAGACCTAGAACTAATCGAGCAGGTGAAAGGTGACGGTGCCATAAGTGCGGCGTTTATGGGATTGGCGGGCCGCGACAAGGCGGCGTACCTCGCCGGCGTCGAACAGGGGGCGGGCGTTGCTGCCAAGATACTGCGCGACAAGGGGGTATTCAGGCCACACCGCGTACCCGTGCCGGGGGCAACGCCTCGCCGGGAGATGGTAAGCTGGCGCGCATAGCCTCACCCGCCCACACTCAAAAGGGGACGCTCAACAACGGGCGTCCCTTTTTGCGTTCAGGACCGTGCGCACGTGTGCCATATCTGCCAAGGGATCGTGCGCCCGTACCAAGGTTGGTCCCAGGTTGCGCCGAATCGTATATGGCGGGGCGTGAGGTGCGTGTCGTACCATGCAAAGGTGACGCGGGGGTAAGGCGGCACGAGCGGGGGTTGGGGCGTGTACGTGTGGGCGCTCATGCCGGGACGATGGTTGTGTCCGGGTTATCAAAAGGGGACGCGAGCGCGCACGGGTCCGCGGTGAGGGTGCGGAGACGTTCGCGCAGGGTGTTGTGCTGCCCCCCCTTCCAGCCGCGTTCACGCCACCATCGTGTCAGGGTGAGCCAGGGTACTTGGCGCGGCCCCGTGCGTGCGGACAGGAGCGCGGCGTCCATCTGGGGGGTCCACTCGATCCGCACGCCACCGTGGGCAGGCTCGCGCAAGGCATCTAAAGAGGACGCGAGTTCGGGGTCGAGGGTGATGGTTTTTGGTTTCTTTGTGCCTGGCATGGGTCACTCCTCTTGTAGTTGCTCTGCTTGGGCCGTAGAGAGATCAAACCACTCTCCATTCATTCGTGACGCGGAATACTTGTGGTGAAGTTCACGTTCTATGTCGCGGGGTGACTCGCCTGGGAAGGACGCAAACAGCGTCGGTTTCACGGGCATGGAGGACGCTATTGCCTGTACGCGCTTCCCCATATCGCGCGAACACCCTATTTTGTAGCACCCAGACGCGGGGTCTTTCAACACATACACGCCGCTAACTCCGAACAAGCCATCCCATGTGGGCGGTTTCCTTTTTTCGGGGGTTTGTTCTCCCAACAACCACGGGATAAGGTGAGTCCCGTGATGCTTTTTTAGTGACCACGAAATTGACTGCCTGTAGAACGATGCAAAGTACATCTGCCACCGTTCGACAAGATCCAATGGATCGCCCTTCTCGTATTCAAATAGCGAATCACACTCGTCTATGGCATCCAGTCTTGCCTCTTGTAGATGGGAGTACCCCTTGCAGTTTTCGCGGATCGCCTCGTCGTGCTTTACGCACACCCCCTTGTTCGCCCTTGCGTGGTCGTGATCGGACTCGTGGATTCCGAGCGGCACGCAGGGAATATCGAAAGACTCCAGCGCATACCATAACACGCGCGCCGCACGGGGTGCGTCGGATATCGTCAAGCCTGCTATACTCTCATCAAGCCACGCGCCTGACCATACGGGGCAATCCCCGTCATCGGGGTCACCGGGCCACTGATGTGCCCTTGCCCCTGCCCATATCAATCTGTTTGGTGTGTTCATATGCCTATCAGAGGGCGAGTGAGCGGGTGCGTTGGGCCTTGATGTTGACTATATGGGCGCGCCAGTCCACGAGTTCGCCGGCGGGGGAGATGTCGAAATGGGTAAGCCCCCAGTGGACGATGCCGCTGCACTCACGTGAACCGAACTTGGACCCCATAGCCTGGAGGGGTGGGTTCGTAAGCGCAAGCCAATCGGGGCCACCGCAATACTGGTGATAGTGGACATGCCCGCGGATGTAGCACTGGGCGCGGTCGGTTAGATCCTCAGCCGCCCACAATTCGCCCCAGAGTCGGTCCTTTGCGATTGCCGTGTGGCGCCCGTGGGGGATACTGCTCGATCCGATCTTGTGCTTGAGGTCGAACACGAACCCGTCCACGTTCGGCCACTCGTGCGCGCCTATCTTGTCCCAACCCGCGCGCTCGGCCACGATGTTTTCCCAGTCCTCGGACGCACCCACGTGATAGCCCGTGCCGTAGACGCCTATCGCCTTGAACGCGTCATCGCGCCCGTGTCGGCGAACCTCGTCGCATACCGCCACGGCCATGTCCGATTGCTCCTCCATGTCCCCGGTTATCTGCTCGGTGCCGCCCGATTTCGTGCCCTTGCCGTCGATGCAGTCGCCCATGTGGAACATGATGTCGATGGGTGCGATTGAATCGAGTATGCGCGTGAAGTTATCCCATATCTCAGTTTGCAGGACAGCCCACTTGTTGCGCTTGGTGTGGGACTTGCGGTTCTCGCGCACCTGCCAGGTGGGTGGTGTGAGCCCCGTGAGTGCGCCACAATGCGTATCCCCGATGACGGCGATGCGCCTGAACGGTCGTATGCTGGTTCGTTTGGGTTTGGCCTTGCTCATGCGTGCCCTCCCGTGTCTGTGTATGCCAGCTTCCACCCGTACTGCCACGCGAACTCCTCGGCGGCTTTGCGGGCGCGCGCCCTTGTGCGTGCGAGTGATGGTGCGGAAAGCAGTTCATTGCGGACCTCGGCGTCGTTCATGAACAGATCCGTAAGCCAGTCAACGAATGCGTCTTGCTGCTCCACTGTCCACGTGTGGGTGTGATACCAAGTGTCGTTGCTGAGATCGAGTGTGTAGCGATTGGCGCCCACGCGACGGCACATCTCGATGAGGATGCGGCGCGTACCAGGGGCGTGTAGCGCTATTCGGGTTGGTCGTTTTGGGGTGTCTGCCATTACTCGTTCTCCTGTTTTGCGCGTGAGATTACCTCGATGCGCTCGATGCAGCCCGATGGGATTGTGGTGTAATCGCCGTAAAAGTCCTTGGCGTCTGGATAGCCGCCGTGAACGAGCTTGACGTAGCGCCGCTTGAATGGCCCGCGAGTGCGGTGTTCCACAAGACGCCCCTCGCTCCACGAGACGGCGAGCCCGGCGTCCTTTTCCTCTGTGTTATTCTGCCCCTGGGTATCCCACCACCAGACGCGCACGCAGTCGCCCGTGTTTGCGAGTTGTCCACTCATACGTCCCCTTTCACTGCGAGGTGACCCCCTCTGCGGGTGGGCGGGTGTCTGCGAGAATCGCATCTACGACTCGCCGCCACGATGCGTGAACTGATTCACCGGGCCGAACGTCTGGAATATCAACATCGTTCGCGGACGCGATTTCAACTAACCATCGGCGAGTTTCGTCGCGTTCCTCACACGCCTGCGCCATGGTCATCCCCTCCCCCCCGCTCGCGCCCTCGCCTGCGTCTGCGGGTAGTGCGCGGTTTAATCCCGCCACGATGAACGCCTCGACTTCACGCCCACTTGCTGGTGCGGTCAGATCGCAACCACAAGAGACGCAACACCCATCTTCGTCCGCGGTGTTTGTGTCGATTTTACATTCGGGGCAATAGAAAGGCGGGAAGTTTGCCTTGAGGGCATCACACTCTTGTACTGCTTCGTCCCGTTGCCTAAGAACGGGAACATTCTGTTCTGTCCGCGTGATTGCCCTGTCGCACAATCCCTTGATTTCAGCGTCCGCACCCGGACAAGAGCGGATACGCATGAACTCATCCCGCATCAGGTCGATATGCTCCAGCGTATCCGCGCCCTCGCCTGCGTCTGCCTGCTTGCGCTCGTCGGGGAGTTCGATTGTGACCGCGTGGGGTGTATACGAACCCGGCTCCAAGAGCAAGGCGTGTGTCTCGTGCCCACCCTCGCGCAAGTGCTTCAACCCGTAGTCCGAAACGTACCTCGTAACCTTCATCGCCCGCCTCCCTGTGTTTGTGTCGTCAACTGTCGATTCCCGCCACCCTCCCGCACGCACGCAACCTTGATCGCGCTCAGTAGCAGCGCAGCACACGCGAGAACCATTATACATCTCAGTGCGAACTCGCTGTCGGGGTCGGGCGCGTGGTTGATTGGCCTCATGCCCACCTCCATGCCCAGGATACGCACGCACAGGCGAGTGCGGTTGCGGCGAGGCGCGCGAACTCGATGATTGCGCGTGTCAATGTGCGGATGTCGGTCATTATTTCCTTCCCTCCATTTTGCGCTTCCTGATGACCCACCGTGCGGCCACCCACATGTGCGTACCCACCCACGCGAGCCCAACCGCGCCAATAACGACGCCCATCCACGCGAAGAAACCCCTGGGCGTCAGGTGCGGGCCTATCGCATCGAAAAACTCAACGGCGTCCATGCCGAATATCTTCACGATTTCCCCCAGCACAGCAGGCGCACGAGCCCCGTGGCGACGAGTACGAATGCGATAATCGCAAGCAGCGCGAGGATGTGTATTGCTTCTGCAATCAGAACAAGCGGTGCAGTAACCATTTTTGCCGGCGTCCATCGGCGCGTGGGGGTGCGGCGCATTTACTCGCCCTCCCGTTGGCTCCACTTGTTCACTGCGTCTTCGCTCCAAAGTCGCGTCAACTCGCCAATCCCAAAGAGCGGGCAGGGGGGCGGATGCGGCACTAGATACCCGCACGATTGCGCGATTGCGTCCACGCCGCACCACGGGCACGCGGGCAACCCCGTGTCCACGTCGGGGAACCTGCCCTTGCTCGCGTCGGTGGAAATGTCGGTGGAAGTGTCGGTGTTAGCTGATGTGCTCATGCGTCCTCCTGTGTAACATCGCCAGTGTTATCGTGCGCGGCTGTGTTATCGTGTGGGCGTGCGTTCATTATGTCGCAAATAGTGGCCTCATTTTGTCCCATCGGTGGCGTTCTGTAGGTGCGTATTCATTTTGTCCGAAATCGTGCCACTTTTTCGGACAGGCATTAGGAAATTGTGGGGGCTTTTTCTTACGCGGGGGCGTCCTCGTCCGTTCGCGCACGCACGCCTTCGCCCGTATCCCCAAGCAACCGCCGCGCATGGTGGTATCCCTCC
>JAAEQP010001143.1 GCA_024231375.1 bacterium
GGGATCCCGACACGGCGCCTTTCGGCCTCTTCGAGCGCTACAACCGCTACATCGGGTTCCTGTTTACCGCCGGACCTGAACTGTGCTGGCACTACCTCACCTACTACGAATACTCGGGCGATGAAGCCTTCCTCAAGGAAGAAGCCTACCCCGTCATCAAGGGCGTCGCGGAATTCATGTCGAACCTCTTGCGGGAAGGCGACGACGGCAACTACCACCTCGGCCCGGCAAACGCGTTGGAGACGTGGTGGATGGTCTCGGATCCAACAGACACCATGGACGCGATCCGCTGGCTCTACCCCGAGTTCATCGCGCTGTCCGACCGTTTCGGAACGGACGTCGAATTGCGGCAACGCTGTGCCGACCAACTCGGCAAGCTCCCGGACCCACCCATCGGCGTCTGGCATCCCGACGGCGCCATCGACGAGACCATCGACGCCTATGCACCCGCCGCCGCCCTGGGAGACCCGCCCAAGCACTGCAACTTCGAAAACCCCGCCCTCTATCGCGTCTTCCCCTTCGGCCTCAGCGGCATTGACTCCGCCGACTACGAGCGCGCCGTCAGCACGTTCGAGCATCGCATATTCCCCCTGAGCCAAGGCTGGTCCCTCGACCCCGTCTGGGCCGCACGACTCGGCTTGCACGACCAATCTTGCAGCTTGTTGGGCGAACACACAAAGAAATGGAACCGCTTCCGCTACGGCGGGTGGGACAGCGGCAACTCGAGCGTTTTCCCGGACGGCCTGTCCGTCGTCCCCTACACCGACGCCCCCGGCGTCGCCTGCTACGCACTCAACGAGATCCTCCTCCAGAGCCACACCGGCGTCATCCGCATCCTGCCCGCCATCGCCCCAGACTGGTCCGGCACGTTCCGCCTCCGCGCCCAAGGCGGCTTCCTCGTAAGCGCCCACTTCCAACAAGGCACGCCCCACTTCATCGAGATCGTCAGTCTTCGCGCCAATACATGCCGTCTCGAGAACCCGTGGAAAGAGGCGTGCGTCGTCCGAAGTGGGGGAGAGGTCGTACACAAAACCGACTCCGAAGACATCGCCTTCGTCACCGAACCCAACAAGACGTATTGGATTTCACCGGAAGAGCGACCACTGTCCGTGTTTGCGTCCGTGCCGTCCGTGAACATCCGAAACGAACACCCCGGCATGCCCGGCAGAGATAGGTGATTCTTCAGAAGCTAACCTTGAAGATGGTTCAACCGCGGTTCAA
>JAAEQP010001144.1 GCA_024231375.1 bacterium
ATCGTGAATCGTGAGTCGCGTCGCAACGCCACCCACCGTAGGCACCGACCACAAGTCGTCGCCATGGACGAACACCACGGTGTCACCGTGAACGTCAGGAAACCGCATCAGCGGTCGTCCCAATGAGGCGTCCGGCGAAGGTTGGGTCGCAACCTGGAATGATGTGGCAGCCGACGCCCTTGGCTGCTCGATGGCGGCACATGAGCAAATCAGCAACGACAGCAGAATGACGGACAACGTAGGCGGAATGTTCCTTGGCATCGCGGGGCTCCCTCTCGCGTTTCGGAATTCGAGCTCCGGTCCGCCTGCGCCGACGGACGCGAAGGGATCACTATAGCCGGATTGGGCAAACGGCGTGAGCCCGCAAACGCAAGGAATTGTCTTGGGGCGTGTCACAAAAGGGTCTCGCCGAACCGATCCGCGACCGTGGAATAGCCAAGGACGAGGGGACATAGGAACGGAGGGACATAGACGTAGGGTGCGTCCCGGACGCACCTCTTGCGTTACACGCCGCGAAACCCGGATCAGGGATTCGCGATCATCTTCAACGGCTTCAGCGCCGCCTTCACGGCTGGGATCAGCTTGTCACCGAAAGGGTCCCTCGCGCGGATGACTCCCTCCGCATCGATCAAATGCCAGGTCGGGATGTCCTGCAAGTTGTACTGAATCGCGGACGAATGCTCCCATCCCGCTTCATGC
>JAAEQP010001145.1 GCA_024231375.1 bacterium
GTTCACCTCCCCGCTGACGAGGAGCGAGAAGTTGGAGGCGGTATCGCCGAGTCCGTGCCAGTTGAAGATCACCGGCCAGGGCCCGCCGTCTTCGACGCCGTCGGGCAGATTGAGCACGAAGCTGCGTGCCTTGCCGTTAATCATCAACCTATTGTTCCAGCCATCCTTGAAGTCCTCGCAGGTCAGGTCGTGGAGCTCCACGGCGCCGCTGCCATCCCACGGTCCGTATTCGTGGTCGGATCGTGCACAGCGGAAACCACCGCGCGGACTCGTTTCATTCGGTCCGTAGGAGTAGCGATTGGCCACACGGATGCCCTGCCAAACGTTGTAGTAGTTGCCGCCACGGGTAATACGGTTGGCGTTGGGTTTGTCCTCGTCAATCCACGGACGCCCGTCGGTGGGTGCGCCGACATAGCTCAAATGTCGATGATCCTGGGTGAACTCTTCGACGTTGCCGCACATGTCGCAGAGCCCCTGTTCGGTATTACCCTCGGTCTTGTTGCACACCGGCCAGGTGCGCTCTTCGAGGCAGCCGGATTTTCCCTTACCCGAAGTGTCGAGCACCGCGTAGTCGCAGTAGTCGCCGGTCTTTGTCGTGTGATCCCACGTGAAGACCCATCTCTTGTCGCGGCTTCGCGCGGCAAACTCCCACTCCGCCTCGGTGGGCAGACGGCCGCCGACCCATTCGCAGAAATCCACCGCCTGCTGCCATTTGACGCAGTTGACCGGGTGGTCCTTCCGCTGTTCGATGAACTTCCAGTTGCATTCGGCTTGTGTCTTGGGGGCGCTGCAAGCCCGCGAGTCCACGCACCGCTGGTAGTCCGCCACGGTGACCTCGCTCTTGGTCATGTCAAAAGTCTGTACAGCAACTTCGTGAACCGGTGCCTCATCGGCCTCATAGTTGGCATCGCTGCCCATCAGGTAGGTCGCACCCTCGATTGTAATCCACTCGAGATCGAGCTCGCCGGGAGGCAAGACTGCCGCATCGGCCCCAGCGTCCGAACCCGTATCTGAATCCGTGTCGGTGTCGGCGTCGGTATCCGTGTCCGTATCCCCTCCCGCTCCCGCGTCTTCATCTGCACCGTCTCCATCGCCGTTGCAGCTCAATCCGACCGCACACAAAACAACCAGAAATATTACGAAGTAGTTGAGTTTCAGCATCCACCGTGTCCTTTCGACTTGGAACCCGAAGGATCAACCTCCGAATCCACACACCTTGAAGTCGCTATGCCGGTGAGCAGGAACAAACCTTCCGCTTTCCTCGAGATTCGCCGAACGCAGTTAATGCACAGCGTTCATATTCTAACACATGTAATTGCATATAAGATTCGAATGTCCTGCTGGGCTCCTATGCAACGCAAACGAAGTGTGCGGGTTCGCGGTGGTCGAGCTCGTTTAGAAACGAGCGGATGCGGGGCCTGGCGCCGTGTGCACCAACGGCGGCGAGGAGAAAGTCACCGGGGATTCCGCGGCGCAGGTCTTCGTGTGAGATAATCGGTGCGCCGTGCATGGTGTGACCTATCTTGTCGCGGTCGACATCGATGAACGCGACGACGTCGATGCCGGCTTGCCTGAGAAGGCGGCTCCATGTCCGGCCGTTCTGTCCGGCGCCCCAGATGGTGACCGACGTTTTATCCCGGAGAGGTCCCGCCAGGAGGTGCTGCAGTTTTATTGCGA
>JAAEQP010001146.1 GCA_024231375.1 bacterium
CGTCGCGGTGCTGATGCGCGGCGATCGCGACGTCAACGAAGCCAAGCTCGCGAAACTCATCCAGGCCCCGCCCATTCCTGCTTCGGATGAGAAGATCCGCTCGCTGGGCGCGGAACCCGGTTTCGCATCGCCCATGGGCGTCGACACGTCGAAGTGTCGCCTTATCGTCGATCACACCGTGGCGGGCTCGAACAACCTCGTCACCGGCGCCAACGAAGTGGACTACCACTACAAGAACTTCAATCTCGAACGCGATTGTCCCGGAGTTGAAACCATCGACATCGTCGAAGTCCAGGAAGGAGACGGCTGCACCACGTGCGACAGCAAGCTGACCTTCAAGCGCGGCATCGAAGTCGGCAACATCTTCCAACTCGGCACGACGTACACCGAAGCCATGGGTATGGAGTACCTGGACGACAAGAGTGAGACGTGCATTCCCATCATGGGCTGCTACGGCATCGGCGTGGGGCGCCTCATGAGTTCGGTCATGGAAGTGCGCCATGACAAGTTCGGCCCCAAGTGGCCCATCTCCATCGCGCCGTGGCAGGTGCACCTCAACGCGCTCAAGATCACGGGCGGTGGGGTGAAGGAAACGGCCGACACGCTCTACGAAGGACTTCAGGCGGCCGGCCTTGAAGTGCTCTACGACGACCGCGACGCGCGGCCCGGCGTTCAGTTTGCCGACGCCGACCTCCTCGGCATTCCCTTCCGCATCATCGTGGGTGAGCGCAACCTGAAAGAGGGTAACCTCGAATGGAAACGCCGCGACACGGGCGAGTCCGGCACGATTCCCGTGGAGGGCGCCGTCGAGACCATCAAGGGTTGGGTCGCTGACGCCCTTGCCGAACTCGACAAGGTCGCCGACGCGAAGTAACCGCGGGAAATCCAGGGCTTGGCGGACGAGATTGCGTGCGTCCGGACGGACGCGCAACTGCGCTCGCAATGACCGGTGTGTTGGTTCTTCTTTTTCGGGCGGGCCTCCCCGCCTACATCATCAGACCGATCCGTCGGATCCGACCGTGGTTGAGAAACTCCTTCATTACGCCACGACGCTCAGGCTGCCAATTTTCACGTGGGGCACATAGTTGGCGCCGCCGAACCCTCCCGCCCATTCCGGCGTATCGCCTATGGCGTCGATGTTCTTGATGGCATCGTAGGTGTTTCCGGCCAGC
>JAAEQP010001147.1 GCA_024231375.1 bacterium
CTCCGCCGCTTTCCAGAAGATGGGGTTTGTCCGGAACTCGCTGTCCGTGCGATTGGCGACGCCGCACTTCTTGACGGCATCGCACAGCAACCGTCCATGGGGGAGGGCCGTCGACAGCGGTTTCTCGCACGACACATGTTTGCCCGCCTTCACCGCCGCGATGGCCGCGGGCACGTGCCAGTGGTCCGGCGTCGAAACCATGACCGCGTCGATGTCGTCCCGTGCGAGCATTTCCCGGAAATCGCGAAAGGTAGCACACCCCTTGTAGGAGCCGCCCTCGCGATCTGCGTAGTACGCCTCGACGCGCTTCTTCCCTTCCGCAATGCGCCAGGCGTCCACGTCGCACACCGCGACCACCTGCGCGTTCGGGGATGCCAGCAACTGTTTCACGTTGGCATGGTGCGCCTGCCGTCCATACCCAAGCATCCCCACCGTGATGCGTTCACTGGGCGCTTCAGCCCCAAACACCCGCGACGAAACAATCATCGGCGCACATGCACCCGCAGCAGCAGCGCTCTTCAGGAATCGACGACGTGAGACAGAAATGGAGCGTTTCATGACGGTTTCCTTCATCTGTGTTCGCGAACAAGAGGAAAAGGTGGACTTCGTTCCTCGCCCACATTGTGAACCCTGCGAGGCCCCGCCGTTGATTCCGACAGGACATCCGTCGCGTGGATTACAGTCCCGGAGGGACGATAGATAGTAGCCCAGGAATTC
>JAAEQP010001148.1 GCA_024231375.1 bacterium
CCCGGAGAACATGCCCTTCACCCAGGACGGGGTGACGCCGGACGCCCTCATCAACCCCCACTGCCTCTCCCGCATGACCGTTGGCCACGTGCGCGAGATGATGGCGGGTTCAATCGCCGCCAAAAGCGGCGTCATGCAAGACGGCACCCCGATGTCCTCCGATCACCACGAACGCGCCCAACGGATCGAGGATGACCTGACGTCCGTGGCGGGCTTTCCTCCGGGCGGGGAGACCGTGATGTACGACGGCCGCACGGGGCTTCCCCTGCGGAGACGCGTCTTCATGCACCTCTGTTTCTACGAGAAGCTGCGCCACATGGTGATGGACAAGCTGCACGCTCGTTCACGCGGCCCCAACGACTCCCTCGTCCGGCAGCCTGAGGGCGGGCGCGCAAAGGACGGTGGCCTGCGCTTCGGCGAGATGGAGCGAGACTGTTGCTTGGCGCACGGCGCCGCGTCGATCCTCCGTGAGCGCCTCTTCCAGGTCTCGGACTTCTTCCAGACCAGCGTCTGCACCACCTGCGGTGAGATCGGGACCCACAAACAGACTGCGAGAGGGCGCCTGGTGTGTCACGTGTGTCATCGTGCGGACACCCTCCAGACCCTGGAACTTCCCTACGCCGCCAAGCTGCTCACCCAGGAGCTGCGCTCCATGGGGGTCAACGTGCGCTACTTCCCCCAGGGGGGCGAATAGGGTGTTCGCCCGCCTAGGACGCGCC
>JAAEQP010001149.1 GCA_024231375.1 bacterium
ACCATCTGCGGATGAAGCTTGAGCAGGTCAAAGTCCAAAAGCGGCACGTGATTTTCGCCACCGCGCACCTGGGCTTCGGCCCCGTCGCACAACCCCGCCCAATAGAAATGATTGTGCCCTTCGCCGAGCAGGGGCCCCTCATGGACATTGCGCATGTACTGGAACAACTCGCTGTCGTGCTTCACCTTCGACAGCGCCATCGCCGCCATAGGTTGCCCTGCCTCGTGGTCGAGTTGGTGCCACGGCGGCACACAGGTGTGGACATCCAGGTAGGCCGCGTTGGTCTTGAACCGCCGATGGACCTCCGGCGCGTTCTGTTTGGCATACTCCAGCGCCCGGTTGCATTTCAGCCCGTAGCTCTGCACGCCGGTGCCCTGGTTGAACCACGCCGGGGATGGCTCTCCGTTCTCGCGCAACACGCGGGCCGTGGGATCGTACGATGGCGCGTCCGGGTAGAGGTCGATGTAGTTTTCGTGGAGCGACCATACATATCCGCACTCATTCGCGACCCGGCCGAATTCAACCATGCCTTCGTCGCCGCCGAACTGTGGATTGGCCGGCAGATGATCCGGCAACTTCACATCGTAGCCGTACCGCTGCCACACGTGCGAGATGATGGCGACGTTGTCGACGCCGTTGTCTTTCAACCGGAGCAGGTTCTCGGCGTCGCCCGCGTACGTGCCCTTGTGGTGTCCCCAGATGTCGAGCATGATGCGCGGCGCCAGTTGCTTCAGATAGGGCGAGGCCGGATACGGAATGTTGGGCAACACCTCTTGCACCGTCGGAGACAGGGCAACGAACCCCGATTCCGACAGCGGATTCCGCGTGCCATCCGTCTTCTCATGATAGCTGGCCTCTCCTTGCGGACACGCCGACGCATGCGACCGCGTCCAATCCAGCATCCGGCTCGTGAAAAGGTTGGCGCGCGGGAGATAGCTCGCCGAGTTGTAGAGGTCCGGGATCGAGAAGGTCTTGCGGATGGGCGCCTGTCCCGTTCTGCCCAGCGAGAACGACACCAATCGCGGTTCGTCGCATTCCGCTTCGATCAGCAGCGCCTTGCCGTGGATGCCGAAGCGCCACGTGATGCGCACTGTGCCGTCACCAATCGGATAGTCCCACACCACCTCCACTGCCGTGCCATCGCCGTTCAAGGCCGCCGACACCATAGCCCCACCGCTCATACGCGCTGGACGATCCCCGCCGTCGCTGGCCTCCACGGCCGTCGCGCCACCGCCCAACGCGGGCTGGAACGCCTTGCCCTCGTCCACCTGCACCGTGAAATCGTCCAACGTGCCCGTCTTGGGCTCGTAGGTATACGCGAGCACGCAATCATCACCCTCGTACTCGAATCGGAATGCGTCGCCGTCCGGCGCAATGCGGTTCTCGAAGGAGAGCAGGTTCGACGGCGTGATCCCATGGCTGGGATCGTTCGACCCGTTGCGCAGTCCCACCTCCGCCACGGCCTGGTACGCCTTCGTCGATGTCAGCCGCGCTACCAGGTCGCGGTCCGCCTCCACAGCGTCGCCGCACACGATCTGTGCGTCGCCGAAATACGAGTAGTCCCAACTGGGGCTCTTGGCCGGTCCGGGTTCCGTCTGAAGAATCAGGTCGACGCGTTGTCCGGCCCACTCTGAGAGATCGAAGGAGAAGTCCTTCCAGACGCCCTGCCGGTAATGCTCGCGCATCAGTTCACGCGCCTCACCACCGACGGGGGTCACGACGGAACAACTGAATTCAACGCCGTCGCTGCGATTCGGCGCGCATACATCCGGCCGCATGGCGATCCCGAACGACAGGGTAATGGGTTTGGTTTCAGGCAGTTGCAGCGGGTACGTCACCCATACGCGGCCGGGTGTGACCTTCCACGGCGAGTGGAGCAGAATGCCCTTTCTGTCGATAACGCCCTCGCCCGGCAGATAGGCGACCCCGCTCACGTCTTCGAAGAACCCCGACCACGCGGGTGGCATATCGACCACGTCCTTGCCGTAGGACTGGTAGGCCACGGAGTAGATGCCGATATCGCCCAGCGACGTAGCGCCCGGGCCCAACGGGACCACTCCATCCTGTGCGCCGCAGAAGCCCGCGCACACCATGCCCAGTGTTACCAGTACCGGAAGCAAACGCATCGAGATGTCTCCCCATCGTGCCGGTGGCCCGAACCTGCCAGCCCGTCTTCGCCATCCTGGGTCCGATTCCTTGGCACAGTGTACCAGAAGGTCGCGACACTTCTGCACGCCGTGCTTGAAAAAGGGGCCTGAAAACCCGCATACTCTGGCGTTCCATGGCAGTTCCCATCTGCATTTGTCTCTGCGCTATGCTCGCGGTGCCCCAACGGCACGCACAAGGGACAGAACGAAGCCGGACATCACGAAGATCATCGATGTACGCCAAAGGAGACCATGACTAAGCAAAGCTCGTTTTCCTACGAGGAACTGTTGGCCTGTGGCCGTGGGGAGCAGATCGGAGAGAAGGCCCCCCGGATGCCCACGCCCAACATGCTCATGATGGATCGCATCCTCAGCATTACCGAGGAAGGCGGCAAGTACGGCAAAGGCCATATCGTTGCGGAACTCGACGTCAAACCGGAGTTGTGGTTCTTCAAATGCCATTTCCCGGGTGACCCGGTCATGCCGGGCTGCCTTGGGCTCGATGCCCTGTGGCAACTGCTCGGGTTCTTTCTGGGTTGGTCGGGCTTTGAAGGGCGCGGCCGTGCACTCGGCGTGAAGGAAGTGAAATTCCGCGGTCAGATCCTGCCTGAGGCCAAGCTGGTCACCTACAACGTCGACATTCAGCGCGTTATGAGAGGCAAACTTATGATGGGCATCGCGGACGGCACGGTATCCGTCGACGGCCGAAAGATCTACACCGCCAACGGCCTCCGGGTCGGCGTGTTCAAATCCACGGAAGGCTTCTAAGCCGCACACGAGGGGTTGCTACTATGAGACGCGTCGTCGTCACGGGTATGGGTGTCCTGTCCTGCATCGGGAACAACAAAGAAGAGGTCACGGAGTCGCTGCGTGAGGCCCGGTCGGGCATCCGGTTTCTGGAGAAGTACCAGGACATCGGATTGCGCAGCCATGTCGCTGGCCAGGTCGACATTGACCTCGAAGCATCCATCGACCGCAAGTTGTTTCGGTTCATGGGCGACGCAGCCGCCTACGCATACCTCGCCATGGCCCAAGCTATCGAAGACTCTGGTCTTACGGAAGCTGAAGTATCGAACCCGCGCACCGGTCTCATCGCGGGGTCGGGGGGCGCGTCATCGGCGAACACGCTGGCAGCCGCCGACAAGTACCGCGAACACGGCATCCGGCGCATCCCTCCCACTTTGGTGCCGCGCACCATGGGCAGCACGGTCTCGGCCTGCCTGAGCACGTCCTTCAAGATCAAGGGCGTCAACTACTCGATCACGTCGGCGTGCGCCTCCAGCGGCCACTGCATCGGCAACGCCATGGAACTGATCCAGCTCGGCAAACAGGACGTCATTTTCGCGGGCGGCGGTGAGGAAGAGGATTGGACGCTCACCATGATCTTCGACGCCACGCGGGCCCTGACCTCCAAGTACAATGACACGCCGCTCACGGCGTCGCGCCCTTACGACGTGACCCGCGACGGATTCGCAATCTCCTGCGGCGGCGGCATGTTTGTGCTCGAAGAACTTGAGCACGCCCGCGCCCGGGGCGCGAAGATCTATGCCGAAGTCGTCGGCTACGGCGCCACGTCCGACGGCGACAACATGGTCATCCCGTCCGGCGACGGGGCGATCCGTTGCATGCGTCAGGCGCTTGAGACGGTCGATACTCCCATTGACTTCATCAATGCCCACGGCACCAGCACGCCCGTGGGCGACATCACCGAACTGCGTGCCATTGAAGAAACCTTCGATGGCAATCCTCCGCCTATCACCGCCACCAAATCGCTCACGGGCCACTCCCTCGGCGCGGCCGCGGTCCACGAAGCGATCTACAGTCTGCTCATGATGGAGAACAACTTCATCGCCGAGTCGGCCAACATCACCGAATTGGACCCCGAAGTTGGCGATGTGCCCATCGTCCGCGAACGCCAGGACAACGTTACCATCAACGCGTTCATGTCCAACAGCTTCGGATTCGGCGGGACCAACTGCAGCCTCGTCCTCAAACGCATCTGACATCAAGGCGATACCCATGAGTCGTGTCGTCTGGTCGAGTACCGTCCAGGATCCGTGGTGCTACGCGCAAGAGTACGGTGGGGCGTAGCCGAACGCGTCCGCGGCGGCCGGTCTCCCGACGGAGCAAGGGTTCCACGCCGTGGGAGCCAACGCGTCGCCACGCTGCCCGTAACCCCTTGCACCACAACGACCCAAACATTCCCAAACCCTTCACCCCACCGCCCCCCTGCCTCCTTACACAATTCCAACACTTTCCTATCTTGACAGCATAGCCAGTTTACGTTATTCTGCACGAGGAGCGGGTTAGGGGCGAGCCCCTACGAACCTGCCAGGGGTAGCCGGGTCCCCTCGCAAACGACGAGACAGGTGGGCATTGTCTCGCCAGGCCCGAACGCGAGAGGACACCACTAGCAGTCACTTGGGATGCCGCTATCGCGGCGAGCACTGCATCAATGCGCGACACGTCGTCCTATTGCCGGGTGTTGTCCGCCGGTTGTAGGAGTCCGGATTCTTGGGCCGCGGAAGAGAGGAGGGGAACAGGCAGCGGGAGTGAACCGGACTCCAGAACGTGACTGGAAGACTGGCTGTATCGCTACGATTTTCGAAAGCCTGCTAGAAACCAAACAACGGGAGGGAAGCTACATGAGACGCTTAACGATCGTGTTGGTGGCAGTCGTGCTTGCCCAGTTCGTGGTGGTCTCCGCAAGCGCGACGTATCTCACTGTGACGTCGCTGGGAGAAGGGACGGTGTCGCCGGGAGTCGGCGCGAACAATCTGCTCTGGCACTCACGGGTCACGCTGAGCGCCACACCCGCGCCGGGATGGGTCTTCGACCGGTGGGAAGGCGACATGGCGGGGCAACCCAATCCGCACACGTTCTGGCTGACGAGCAACAGGACCGCCCGTGCCATATTCCGACCGATCACGTCAAGCCCCAGCACGGCCCTGGTCGAGTACGTCGGCAAGAACGACCCGACGACCGAGATCGTGTTCATCGACTCGGACATTCATTTCGGCTGGAACGGCTACGAAATGTACATCAACTCCCAGACATGGCGGGATGCCTCGGAGGTTGATTCCCCGCTGTGGCAGCACGATTTCACCATGGTGGAGCCCTGGTTCTCGGGTGATGACTGCCTGGTGCTCATCAACGGCGGAAGCAACCCGATAAAGCGTCCCAGCGCGGATTCCAACTTGGCCTTGGTGTGCATCGCGCTCGGCGTGAAGTACGCGCAACTGGATCAGGTGCCGAACCAACCGCTCTACTTCACCGACGAGGTGGACAACAGGCGTACGGAGGACGAGATTCTCGCGTATAGCCTCGACAAGGCGCTTTTGACGGGCGACTGGGAGTGGCCGGTGCATTGCGCGATGACGAAAGCCGCGGTCAAGGCCTTGGACGCCGTCCAGGAACAGTTCAACCAAGTGGACGACTTCATGGTGATCGGGGCATCGAAACGTGGATGGACCACGTGGCTCACCGCGGCCATCGATCCCCGCGTGAAGTACATGGTGCCAATAGTGATCGACGTGCTGAACTTCCCGCAGCAGGTGGCGCACCACTGGGAGTCCTACGGCACGTACTCATCCGCGATTCAGGACTATGTCGATTTCGACTTGTTCTGCCGGGTGAACAACGATCCTCTGGCGCCTGACCTGCTCGAAATCGTCGACCCGTACAGCTACATCGCGAAGTACACCATGCCGAAGCTGATCATCAATGGGTCGGGAGACGAGTTCTTCCTGCCGGATTCGTCGCGCTACTACTACGACGACCTGCCAAACCAGGCGCAGACGCATCTTCGGTACTACCCCAACGCGAGCCACCATATGGAGCCATTGTTGGAGGACTTCGAGGCGATGCTGGGCCTGCTGGGATGGGCAGTGAACACCATGAACGGCACGCCCAACCCACAGTACACGTGGACAATCGACAATGGGGCGCTCGTCGTGCAGACGTCCGGCAACCCGGACCAGGTGAAGCTATGGCAGGCGACCAACCCAACGGCGCGCGATTTCCGCATCGAGACGGTGGGACCCATCTACACCAGTTCGCCCCTGGGCGATCTGGGCGGCGGCACGTACATTGGCTCCTGCCCGCCACCGGCGGAAGGATGGACGGCGTTCTTTGTGGAGTTGAAGTTCGGGGCGCAGTACTACACGACGGAGATTCTCGTGACCCCGGACACCGAACCCTTTGACGGGATGGGTTGCTTCTAGCAATCCCATAGTCGGCAAATCTGTCGTTACCCCGCCGTGCGGCTTCCCGCGCGGCGGGGTTTCTTCGTGTACACCAACCTTCCGGGCAACCAGAGTTGATGTAGCAATCGCCCTGAAGCAAGGTCTCCGCGCATGTGAAGGCCGAAGAAGGGCACAGCGGGGCCGTTGAAAGAGTCTCGGTTCTGGCGCGTAGCCCGCGATGAGCGGGGTATGTTGAGGAAGTGGCAGTCTTCGGCGCGCAGGCCGCGAAAAGGCCAGGGACAGACCCGTCT
>JAAEQP010001150.1 GCA_024231375.1 bacterium
CGCATAAAATGACCTCCCGCTTTGTCCGATGGCACGCGCGCGGGCCGCCACCGGTTGCCCCAAGACCCCAAACCTGGGCCTCAGCATAGACCAGAAAGCCGCGAAAGTCGAGAATTTTGCCGCCGTCTCAGTTGACCCGGCCAGCGAGGCGGTTCGGTGTGGACCATGTGATCCGGGCGCAGTAGGTGGGTCCGCCCGCGACCGTAATCCACGTTTCCTTATCGTTGATGGTCGTGGCGTCGAAGTTGCCCAAGGCCCTGCCACGCTCGGGTACGGCGACACGTTCGGTCGCGCGCAGGACGCACAGGCGTTCCGTATCCACTTGGGCAATGAAGAGAGGCGCACGATGCCGCACGATATGGTCGTTGTCGGCACCCCGGCGGGTGTAGACCAGGAACAGCCCGTCGCTGTGGGTGACCCACTTCTGCTGGGTGTTGTAGCTGCCCAAGTCCGACCCGTCGTCAAAGGTCCACGCCTTGATAGGGCCGAAGCGGAGACCATCATCGCTGACGGCCACGAACCCCTCCTTGTCGTTGCGCATGGTCATGTAGTAGCGGCCGTCGTAGAAGGTCAGCGACTTCTCGTACAGACCACGCGGCACGGGGTGATGCAGTTCCCCCCCTTTCTCCAGAATGCGGAGCGAGGTCCCATCGAAGGCGCATCGGAACACCGCGCCGGGCGAAAGGAAGGGTTTGCCCTTGGGGATGAAGTAGACGGGCACAAGGATGGTCCCATC
>JAAEQP010001151.1 GCA_024231375.1 bacterium
GCCGGACTGGCGCGGCCTCCTGCAAAGCATCGAACGGCGCGGTATGCCGGACCGAGTGCATCATATCGAGCTCTTTCTGGATGAGGAGATTCAGGACGCCATCTGTGCCGAGTTCAACGTGCTCGACGGCCTGGATTCCGCGGATGCCCAGTTCCCATTGCGCAAACAGATCGCGCTGCAATCGTTTCTCGGATACGACTTCGTGCGGATGGGCGTTGAAGGACTGGACTTTCCCCTCAACTACCTCAAGGCGGACGATACGGCCGAGTTGAGCAGAGACCAAGGCCGCAATTTCGTGGACGAAAACACCGGTCCCATTACCACGTGGGACGAATACGAAGCCTATCCCTGGCCGGACCCCGAAACGGTGTCCACGGCATCGTTGGAATGGTATAGCGAACACCTGCCTGAGAATATGTGCATTATGGGCAGCGGCGGCTTCGCTCACTTTGCTGAATTCCTGACGTGGCTCATGGGATACTCCACGTTCTGCATGGCCCTGTACGAGCAGCGCGACCTGGTGGCCGCCATCGCACAGCGTCTGGTGGACATCTACCTGGTGGTCATGGATCGTATCCTCGCCTTTGACCGGGTTAAGATTCTCTGGGGCAGCGACGACATGGGCTACCGGGGCGGACCCTTGGCGAGTCCCGCCGACTTGCGCGAATTCGTGTTGCCCGGCCACAAACTGATGGCCGAGAAGGCGCACGCCGCCGGACGGCCCTATCTGCTCCACAGTTGCGGCAACCTCGATCTGATCATGGACGACCTCATCGACGACGTCGGCATTGACGCCAAACACTCGTTCGAGGACACCATCGAACTCGTGACCGACGCCAAAGCGAAGTACGGCGACCGGATTGCGCTTCTGGGCGGCATCGACCTCGACTTCCTGTGCCGCGCGTCGGAAGAAGACGTGCGTGCGCGCGTCCGCCAGACCCTCGAAGTCTGCATGGTGGGCGGCGGATACTGCCTTGGCACCGGCAACAGCGTGGCCAATTACGTGCCGGTGAACAACTATCTGGCTATGCTGGATGAAGGACGACGATTCGCGACAGGCTGAGTCCTGGCGCATGGGAGACCGTAGTATGGGCATACTGGAAGTGAAGAACCTGAGCCTGACGCTTGGCGGTAAGCAGGTGCTCGACAACCTTTCCATCGATTTCTGGGAAGGGCACGTACACGCGATATGCGGCCCGAACGGCGCCGGTAAATCGACCCTCGCCAGCACCATCATGGGATTGGCGGACTACACGGACTTCGAGGGCGACATCCTGTTGGAGGGTGAGTCCCTGCGCGGGGTACCGGTCCACGAACGAGCCAAACGCGGCATCACACTGGCCTGGCAGGAACCCGCACGGTTCGAAGGGTTGCGCGTCGAGGCGTTTATCCGGGCGGGGGCCAAGGATAAGAGCCGGAAACGGGTCGCCGAGATGCTCGATTTGGTTGGGCTCGATCCGGACCGGTATCGGACCCGGTCGGTCGACAAGACGCTCAGCGGCGGTGAACGGAAACGAATCGAATTGGCTTCCATTCTCGCGATGGAGCCAAAGATTGTCTTGATGGACGAGCCCGATTCCGGTATCGACGTGGAAGCCTTGGAGCAGATCTTCGTGACCCTGAAGTCGCTCAAGACCCAGGGCACCACCATCATCATGATTACCCACAGCCCGGCCGTGCTGAAACAGGCCGAGCACGCGTTCCTGTTGTGCTGCGGAAAGCTCATCGACAAAGGGTCGGTCGAGAAGATCGACCGGTACTTCGAGAACCGGTGCATCACGTGCGACCACATCAACGAACCCGAAGAAAGCGAAGCAGTCGTATGAGCAACGAAGACATCGTCCAGAAACTGCTGGATTCGATAGGTGTGAAACCCGGCCATGTCCTCGGAGAGGACACGGCGCGGTTGGAAGTGCATGGAAACAAGGTCGTCGGGTCGCACTTGGTGCCCGGACTGAATGTCGACGTCAATGAGTTGGATGACGGTATCGAAGCGGCCATCAGCGTGGACGAAGGCGTCCACCTCGACAAGCCGGTCCACGTCTGCTTCGGGTTGCTGCCCGAGGACGGACTCCAGCGTATCCTCATGAATCTCGACATCAAGGAGAACTCGGACGCCTCCATCCTGGCCCATTGCACGTTTCCGAACGCGGTACAGGTGAAGCACACTATGGATGCGCAGATCACCGTCGGCCCCGGCGCGAACTACAGCTACTTTGAGCGTCACGTGCATGGCAAGGGCGGCGGCGTGCAAGTAATCCCCAACGCGAAGGTGACCTTGCACGAAGGCGCACGGTTCAAGACGGAGTTCGAGTTGATTAAGGGCCGCGCCGGTACGATTGCTTTCGACTACGAGACCGTGTGCCACGCCCACAGCGTGTTGGAAATGATCGCCCGCATCAGCGGCCGCGGTGAAGACCGCATCAACATCCGCGAATGCGCCATTCTGGAAGGCGAATACTCCCGTGCCGTGCTCAATTCATACATCGCGTTGCGCGAGGATGCCCGCGCAGAAATCTACAACGAGTTGACCGCCAACGGTCCCCATTCCCGCGGTCACGTGGACTGCAAAGAGATTGTCCAGGGCAACGGGCAGGCCCGGGCCGTGCCGGTCGTCGAGGTGAACGATCCAACCGCGCACGTCACCCACGAGGCCGCCATCGGTAGCGTCGACTCGAAGCAACTCGAAACCCTCCTTTCGCGCGGACTCCCCGAGGACGCCGCCGTCGACTTGATCATCGAAGGCCTGCTGAGCTAACGGAAAGACTCACCCATCCCACGCCCCGGTCCGGAAAGCCCGGCCGGGGCGTTCGCATGTCCGTGAAGGAACCTGTTGACGAACCATTGTCCGATGTGGTAGTAATTGTGGACCAAAATGTCCACAATTGGCGCGGCAGGAGCTGAGCGCAGGGGAGCGGGATGCAGATCTTTTCGAAGAGGGCCGAGTATGCGATCCGGGCGCTGCTCCGGGCGCTTCTGGATGGCCCCGACCGGCGATTCGCGGCGAAAGACATCTGCGCTGAGGCGGACATCCCGGAGGCCTTTGCCCGCAAGGGGTTCCAACAATTGGTGCGGTCCGGCATCCTGGAGGCCTCGCCCGGCCGGGGCGGGGGCTACCTGCTCGCGCATCCGCCCTCCGAAGTCAGCCTGTTGCAGATCGCTTCGGCCATGGACGGTGAAGAACAATTCCACACCTGCCCCATTGGCATGCTCTGCACGCAATCGCTCGAATCGCCCGACTTCGCGAATCCCTGCTGCGACGAGAACTGCGACCGCTGCAACGAGCGGTGCGGGTTCGACGGCATGTGTCCCTTGCACGATGTGTGGCACTCGTTGCGGAGCGTCGTGCTGCCGAAACTCGCTCAAACAACACTGGCGGACATCGTCAGCATGCGGACGACGGAAGAAGAATCGAAGGAAGAGAGTTAACCCAACAAGGGCCAGCGCAGTACCGGCCCGGGAGAATGCGGATGCTGCGCTTTGAGTCCCTGACGATTCCCACGCCGGACGCACTGGTGTTCGGTGCCGCCTCCAACCCCGTCGCCGTCACCCCTGAGATCACGGTTGGCGCCGGCGAGGTCATTCCCGAGGTCAACTACGCCCTGCCTCACGGTACGGAGGTCAGCGAAGATACCCTCGAGTCCATCGTGACCCTGTACCGGCGGATGGCGGACGGCGTCATGAAGCGCGCAGCCGAGTTGGGTGTGGCCAAACTGGTTATCGAGATCGAACTCGTATTCGAACTGACCACGCAACCGGAATGGGGCGAACGTGTCATCCGTGCTACGCGGGAATCCATCGAGTCGTACCGCGACAAAGGGGTGCATGCAGCCTTGCGCACCACAGTCGCCGACATTCGCGACCGGACCCGCCCACCCCGCAACCGCACCGGTCACGAATTGGATCTGGTTCTGGAGTCCTTCGAACGGTGCGCGCCCCTCTCGGACATCCTTAGCATCGAAAGCACCGGCGGCAAAGAACTGTCCGACAAGGCCTTGCTCATGTGCGACGCGGGAGGGGTGGCGTTTGCCTTGGGCGCGTTGGCTTCGCGCGACATGGAGTTCCTGTGGACCCGCGTCGTCGAGATCTCCAAACGGCACGGCAAGATAGCGGGTGGCGATGCCGCCTGCGGGTTCGCCAATACGGCCATGCAGCTCGCTCGTCAGAAGATGGTGCCTGCCGTGTTCGCCGCGGTAGTCCGGGCCATGGGCGCAGCGCGGTCGCTGGTCGCTGTCGAATGCGGGGCCACGGGTCCCGACAAGGATTGCGCCTACGAAGGACCGGTGCTGAAGGCGATTGCGGGCATTCCCATCGCCATGGAAGGCAAGTCGGCCGCGTGCGCCCATTCGAGCCACATCGGCAACGTAGCCATGGCCTGCTGCGATCTGTGGAGCAACGAATCGGTCCCCTATGCCCAGTTGTTTGGAGGATTTACGCCCGAGGTAAGCCTGGAAGAGCTGTGGTACGACTGCAAGCTGATGAACGAGGCCACGCGCCGGGGCGAGGCGGCTGGGTTGCGCGACATGCTCGCCGCTTCCGATGCTGCCGCCAGCGTGGAGGCCTTGGTCCTGACCCCGGCGTCGTCCATCCGGATTGCGGAGGCCATTGTGTCAGGCGACGGCTATGCCGACCGCACCAGACGCGCTGGCCTGGAAGCCGCATCCATCACCCGTGAGGCGTTGGACGCCGGCACCTTGGACGTGCCCCCCATGGAACTCCCCTACCTGGATGCGGTCCAAGGCGGTCTGGAAGGATTGCCGGATTCACCCGACGGACTGGTCGGCCACTTTGCGGGTCTCTATCCCGAGACCTTCCTTCCTGAGGAATATGGTCTCTAGCCTGAGGGTTTCTGTTCGGAAGCCCAGATGGCGGTGTCCAACGTGGCCGCGGGGGCTCAACGGGAATATCAGTTTATGGGGCGTTGTTCCTTGGGGCACAACACGTTATAAATGTTAAGGCACCTTACCAGCCGCGGGCTAGTGGGCGCTCCTCTGCGAGCTTGGGTCTTCAGGTCCCAGGTTCCGGGGAGCAGCACAGTTCGCGCGCGGCGTCACCAGATAGACGGGGTTCAGACGTATGACAGGGCAGGAAACAGACGGGTCCGAGTACACCGGCACCCGGGTCGAGCAAAGCAACCGCCAGATCGCCGAGATGGCCAATCAGACGTACAAGTACGGCTGGTCCTCCGCGGTTGATTCGGAGACCTTCGATCGCGGATTGAGCGAGGACGTGGTCCGTCAGATCTCGTGCAAGAAGGGCGAGCCCGATTGGCTTCTGGAATGGCGGTTGAAGGCGTTCCGCCTTTGGCAGACCATGGAAGAGCCGACGTGGGCCAACGTGACGTACCCGCCCATCGACTACCAGCATCAGCGGTACTACTCCGCCCCGAAACGGAAGGGTGAGAAGCTCAGCAGCCTTGATGACGTGGACAAGGAACTGCTGGACACCTTCGACAAGCTCGGCATTCCGCTGGAAGAGCAGAAACGGTTGAGCGGGGTTGCCGTGGACGCGGTCTTCGACAGCGTATCGGTGGCCACGACACACCAGGAGATCCTGGGCAAGAAGGGCGTCATCTTCTGCCCCTTCTCCGAGGCGGTGCGCGACCACCCCGACCTCGTCCGCAAGTATCTGGGTTCGGTGGTTCCCGCCGGCGACAACTTCTTCTCGGCCCTCAATTCGGCGGTATTCAGCGACGGGTCCTTCTGCTTCATCCCGAAAGGCGTGAAGTGTCCCATGGACTTGTCGACCTATTTCCGCATCAACGCCGCGGAAACGGGGCAGTTTGAGCGCACCCTCATCGTGGCCGAAGAGGGCGCATCGGTGAATTACCTCGAGGGATGCACCGCCCCCATGCGCGACGAGAACCAGTTGCACGCGGCTGTCGTGGAACTGGTCGTGCTCGACGATGCCACTATCAACTACTCGACTGTCCAGAACTGGTACGCCGGCAACAAGGAAGGCAAGGGTGGCATCTACAATTTCGTAACGAAGCGCGGCAAGTGTCTGGGCCGCAATTCACGCATTTCGTGGACTCAGGTGGAGACGGGGTCGGCCATTACATGGAAGTACCCCGGCTGCATCCTCATGGGCGACAATTCGGTGGGCGAGTTCTATTCGGTGGCGGTGAGCAACAACTACCAGCAGGCCGACACCGGCACCAAGATGATCCATATCGGAAAGAACACGCGCAGCACCATCATCTCTAAGACCATCTCCGCCGGTCACGGAAACAACAGTTACCGCGGCATGGTGAAGGTGATGCCGAAGTCCGAGCGGGCACGCAACTATACGCAGTGCGACTCGCTGCTCATCGGCGACCAGTGCGGCGCCCACACGTTCCCCTTGCTCGAAGTGCGCAATCGCACCGCGAGCGTGGAGCACGAAGCCTCCACATCCAAGATTAGTGAAGACCAGTTGTTCTACTGCAAACAACGCTGTATCGGAACGGAAGATGCAATCTCCATGGTGGTGAACGGCTTCTGTAAAGAGGTCTTCGACCACCTGCCAATGGAATTCGCGGTTGAAGCAACCAAACTGCTGGGCGTGAGCCTGGAAGGCAGTGTCGGCTAACGCAGCCGCAGGGAGTAGACGTACGATGTTAGAGATTCGAGATTTGCACGCCAGCGTCGAAGGCAATGACATCCTGAAAGGGGTGTCGCTGACGGTCAACGCAGGCGAAGTGCATGCCATCATGGGGCCCAACGGGTCCGGTAAGAGCACGTTGGCCCAGGTGTTGTCGGGCAACGAAGCCTACGAAGTCACCGGCGGCGAGGTGCGATTCCTCGGGAAGGACCTGCTGGAGATTCCCGCCGAAGAACGCGCCCGGTTGGGGGTGTTCATGGCGTTTCAGTACCCCGTGGAAATCCCTGGGATATCGAACGCCTATTTCCTTCAGGCCGCGCTCAACGAAGTGAGAAAGAGCCACGGCCTCGAAGAACTCGACGCCCTGGATTTCCAGGATCTGTTGCAGGAAAAGATGGAAGAGGTCTCCATCAACCCCAACTTCGCGGAACGTCCCGTGAACGACGGTTTCTCCGGCGGTGAGAAGAAACGCAACGAGATTCTGCAAATGGCGGTGTTGGAGCCTAAGCTGGCGATCCTGGACGAGACCGACTCGGGACTCGACATCGACGCCTTGCGGATTGTGTCGGAAGGTGTGAACAAACTCCGCGGCCCCAAGCGGAGCATGATCGTTGTGACCCACTACCAGCGACTCCTCGACTACATCGTGCCCGACTTCGTGCATGTACTGTGCGACGGGCTCATTGTGAAGTCCGGCGGCAAGGAACTTGCCCTGGAACTCGAGGAGAAGGGGTATGACTGGATTCGGGAAGGCATGGCAACCGCGTCGGCCTAGGCTTGCGCTTGAGGCTATGCGACAGGAATTGGACGTCAACCATGACTGATGTAATACAAGCTTCAGAAAAGTCCCATTATCTCGCGGACCTCCAGTTGTCCGGCGAAACCCAGGCTTCCGACTGGCTCCATGGCATTCGCCAATCCGCCACGGAGAATTTCCACACATTGGAGTTCCCGCACCGCCGCATGGACGGCTGGCGGCTGACGAACGTATCGCCTCTCGTGCGTACCGCGTTCCGCTCACGTCTCCAACCCGAATTGCACGCGGTAGACCCGGAAGCCTTGGCTGGCACGCTCTTCGGACTCGAGGACTGGACGGAGTTGGTGTTCGTGGACGGGTTCTACTCGCCCGAACTCTCGAGAACCAGCGCCAACAGCGGGGTTCACGCGGGCAGTCTGGCCGAGGCCGTGAGCAGCGACAATCCCGTTGCGCGCGAGCACCTGGACAAGTACATCCACGGCAACGGGAACGTGTTCAGCGCACTCAACACGGCGTTTCTTCTCGACGGCGCCTTCGTCCACGTGCCCCGTAGCAAGATGGCCTCCGGGCCAATTCACTTGGTGCTCGTAACCACGAAGCCTGACGAACCAACGGCCGTGTACCCCCGCAACTTGATCGTTGTGGACGAGCAGGCCGAGGCCACGGTGGTTGAGAGCTACGTCGGTCTGGACGGCACGGAGGACGGCGATGCGGTTCGGTTCACGGATTCCGTCACAGAGATCGTTGTCGGTGCGGGCGCGCGCCTGACGCGGGTCAAGCTGGTTCACGAAGCCGACACTGGCTACCACATCGCCACGACCAAGGTACACCAGGAACGCGACAGTTCCTTGCAGTCCTTCGCCATGACCCTGAGCGGGGCAATCGTGCGCAACGGCCTCTCGGTGCATTTGGGTGGCGAGGGAGCACAGTGCGCGTTGAAGGGCCTCTATCTCACGCAAGGATCGCACCTGGTGGATAACGCGTTGGTGGTTGACCACGCTGTACCCCACTGCTCAAGTTGGCTGGGATACAAAGGCATCCTCGACGATCAGAGCCATGGCGTGTTCAGCGGCAACGTAATGGTCCGGCGCGACGCCCAGAAGACCGATTCGAACCAGCTGAACAACAACCTGCTCTTGTCGGACAAGGCGACCGTTGACACCAAGCCGTTGCTGGAGATCTTTGCGGACGACGTGAAGTGTACCCACGGTGCGACGGTGGGACAGCCGCCGGAAGAGGTGGTGTTCTATTTCCGGACGCGAGGCATCGACGAAAGCACGGCCCTGGCCATGCTGACCTACGGCTTCGCGGACGAGGTGGTGGAGGAGATTGGGTTGGCGCCGGTATGTGATAGGCTGCGCAAATTCGTGTTTGAGCGGTACAGTCCGAAAAGAGGGGTGTCATGAGTACGGCGACAGAGTTGGACAATGCGGAACCTGAGACCAACGGGCCTCCGCTGGATGTGGACAGCGTGCGTCGCGACTTTCCTATCTTCAAGCGGACAATGAACGACCATCCTCTCGTCTACTTGGACAATGCCGCGACAAGTCAGAAACCCCAGAGCGTCATCGACGCGCTGAACCGCTATTACTCCCTTGAGAACGCCAATATTCATCGAGGGGTTCATGAACTCAGCCAAAGCGCGACCAACGCCTACACGGGCGCCCGCAAGCGGGTGGCGCGGTTTCTGAACGCCTTGCTGCCCTGCGAAATCGTGTTCGTACGCGGCGCCACGGAAGGCATCAACCTCGTTGCCCAGACGTTCGGACGACAGCGGGTTTCGGCGGGTGATGAAGTCCTCCTGACCACGATGGAGCACCATTCCAACATCGTGCCGTGGCAGATGCTCTGTGACGAAAGAGGCGCGACGCTCCGGGTCGTGCCCATCACGGACGAAGGCGAATTGGTCGTCGAGGAGTACGAGCGCCTGCTGAACAGCAAGACCAAAATGGTGGCTCTGAACCACATGTCGAACGCGCTGGGCACCGTGAACCCAGTGAAACGGCTCACCGAGATCGCCCACAGTGGCGGTGTCCCTGTGTTGGTGGACGGCGCCCAATCGGCGCCGCACATACCTGTCGACGTGCGAGACATTGGATGCGATTTCTTCGTGTGTTCGGGTCACAAACTGTTCGGGCCGACCGGGATTGGCGCACTCTATGGAAAGGCGGAACACCTGGAAGAGATGCCCCCATGGCAGGGCGGTGGCGACATGATTCTGTCGGTGCGTTTCGACAAGACCGTGTACAACACATTGCCCCACAAATTCGAGGCCGGCACGCCGCATATCGCGGGCGCTATCGGGTTGACCGCGGCCATCGACTATATCGAAGGCATCGGCTTGGATCGTATCGCGGCCTACGAGCATCAGTTGCTCGAGCACGGGACGGAGGTCCTGTCGTCCATCGATGGCGTACGGCTGGTCGGTACGGCCAAAGAAAAGGCCGGTGTCTTGTCGTTCACCATGGACAGCGCACACCCCCACGATATTGGCCAGATTTTCGACGACGAGGGCATTGCCATACGCACCGGCCACCACTGCGCGCAGCCGGTCATGGAACGGTTCGGTATTCCCGCCACGGCCCGCGCTTCGTTCGCGTTCTACAACACCAAAGCAGAACTGGACGCCATGGGGGCGGCCGTTCGCAGTGTGAAAGAGATATTCGACTAATGAGCAGTAACCGTGCGCTTTACGAGCAAGTGATTCTCGAGCACAACAAGAGTCCCCGAAACTACGGTAAGATGGACCACGCCGATGTGGCCACCGAGGGCTATAACCCGTTGTGCGGCGACCACTTCACCATCTACATCAAACTTGAAGATGATGTCATCGAGGACGTGCGCTTCGACGGCGCGGGCTGTGCCATCGCGAAATCTTCCGCGTCCATCATGACGACCCTGCTGAAGGGCAAGACGCGGGCCGAGGCCGAGGAACTATTCAAGCAGTTTCATCGGATGGTCACATCCGACCCGGAGACGCCCGTGGACGAGACCACGGTCACGAAGCTGAAGGTGTTCTCGGGCGTGCGGGAGTTTCCGGTGCGCATCAAGTGCGCGACACTGGCTTGGCACACCATGCTGGCCGGGCTCGACGGCAAGGCCGAAACCGTCAGTACCGAGTAGCGCGCGCTTCTCCTCGGGAGCCGCCACCGGCGCAAAAAATTGATACTCCTGCCCAAACGTTGCTAAAATAGGGGTTTTATCGAGAGGAGTGTGTCGGGCGGAAAAGCACAAGAGGAAGAGCCATGACCATGACGGAATCCCTTGCAGTCCAGGAAGCTCCGACGGTTGACGAGACCTTCGAGCGCATGCGTGTGCGGTTGAACGGCATCGTGCCGGAGTTCGAACTCAAAGCCAAAGCAGAGCTTGCGTTCGAGATCAACCAACTGAAACGAGAGAAGAATGCCATTATTCTCGGCCACAACTACATGGAACCGGCCTTGTACGCCTCGGTTCCGGACTACGTGGGCGATTCGCTTCAGCTTTCCCGGATCTCGGCGGATGCCGAAGCCGATATCATCCTGTTCTGCGGCGTGAAATTCATGGCCGAGACCGCGAAGATCCTGAACCCCGCGCGGACGGTACTAATCCCTTCCGAGGAAGCCGGCTGTTCGCTCGCCGAAGGCATTTCGGTCGAGGACGTTCGCAACTTGCGTGAGCGCTTCCCGGAGGCGGTGGTCGTCACCTACGTGAACACCTATGCCGACGCCAAGGCCGAATCGGACTACTGCTGCACGTCGGGCAACTCGGATGCCGTGGTCCGGCACCTATTCGAGAAGGGCCACAAGCAGGTCATCTTCCTTCCCGACGAGTACCTCGGGCGCAACACGGCCCGGGACTTGGGCGTGACCTTCGTCGCGCCGTGGGAACCGGATGCCGAGGCGAAGGCCGCCGCAGCCGACAAGGCCATCATTGGCTGGAACGCCCGGTGCGAGGTCCATGAACTGTACACCGTGGACGATGTGGCCAGCGTGCGCAAACAGTTCCCGGATGTGTGCATCGTGGCCCATCCCGAATGCAGCCCGGAGGTTATCGAGCAAGTCGACGTGGCGGGCAGCACCAAGAAGATGGTGGACTTCGTACGCGAGAGCGACGCCAAGCGGTTCCTGCTGCTCACCGAGTGCAGCATGGGCGACAATATCGCCATGGAGAATCCGGACAAGGACATGCTGCGTCTGTGCAGCCACCGCTGCCCGCACATGGCCCTCATCAGCCTTGAGGACACCCTCGAAGCGCTTCGGAAGACGCAGTACGCGATTGAGTTGCCGGAAGACATCATCGCGCGCGCGAAGGACCCGATCGACCAGATGCTGGCCATATCCTAGCCCGCTGACACACCTATCCCATCGGCCGGATGCCCTTTCTCGGGCGTCCGGCCGATTTTTCTTCTGTTTGAAGTGAATCTCAGGCACAATCCGTGTGTTACAGTTTGGGGCGCCCAGTAGTACTCAACGAATCCGCGCAGGAGGAAAAGGCATGCAATCGCGTAGTCGCTTGGCGTTGGTGTTTGTCCTTGTGGCTGGTGTGGCATCCATGGCTGTCGCTGGGGAGAAACCCTTCGATTTCCAGTCCACCACCCTTGAGAACGGCCTGACTGTGGTCACACTGGAGGATTTCTCGTGCCCCATCGTGGCTGTCCACGTGTGGTACCACGTGGGTTCGAAGAACGAATCGGCCAGCCGTCAAGGGTTCGCCCACATGTTCGAGCACATGATGTTCCGCGGCACCGAGCGGCTGGGGCCCGAAGAGCATTTCGCGCTGGTTCGCCAGACCGGCGGACGGTGCAACGCCTTCACCTCCTTCGACTACACCGCCTACGTGAACCAGGTTCCGGCCAACCAACTGGAATTGGCACTGTGGCTCGAAGCGGAACGCATGATGTTCCTCAACGTGGACCAGCAAGGGTTCGAGACCGAGCGCAATGTGGTGAAGGAAGAGCGCCGCATGGACCTCAACGAACCCTATGGCGCGGTGTTTGAACAGATCATGCCGGTGGTGTTCCGCGAGCACCCGTACCGTTGGCTTCCCATCGGATGCATCACGCACCTGGAGCGCGCCGAGCTCTCGGAGCTGAAGGACTTCTGGGGCACCTTCTACATCCCCAACAACGCCGTGCTCGTGATCGCGGGCGCCGTGTCTCACGAGGACGCCTTGGTCCAGGCTGAACGCTACTTCGCCTGGATGCCGCGACTCAAGGCCGCACCAAGTATCGAAACGCTTGAAACCGAGCAGACCGAGAAGCGCGAGATCGCGATCAAGGAAGGCATCGGCCCGGTGCCGTTGCTCCGGTTGGTGTTCCGTGGCGTGCCGCCGACGCACGAGGACTTCGCCGCGCTGGATGTGCTCGTGAATCTGCTGGGATCGGGCGAGAGTAGCCGGTTGTACCGGACCCTCGTCAAGGAGAAGCGGGTTTGCCAGGATGCGTCGGCCTATCTGTACGGACTCGAACAAGCGGGCATCGTCATGCTCGGAGCCGAACTGCTCCCGGACGGCGAGCTTGAGCGGGCGCTCGACATGCTGAACGCCCAAGTCGCCGCCATCGTCGACAAAGGCGTCACAACCCGCGAGGTAGAGAAGGCCAAGAACCGGCTCCGGCGCGAATTGGTCACGGACGGGCTGACGGTCAAGGACAAGGCGCGGTTGCTTGGGCAGGCGTGGGTTGTCGAGGGCGACCCCGGCGCGGTCAATGGCCGGTTGGCTGCTCTGGATGCTGTGACCGTGGATACCGTGGCCCGCGTTGCGCGTGAATATTTCGCACCGGAACGCTGCACCACCGTGCGGGTTCTCCCCGAGGAAGGCTTCGCCTACGAGCGCGACCCCGGCGACGACGAGCCCTACCAGGCGCCCGCGGGTGCGGTGGGGAAGGAGGCGGTGAACCGTCCGGACACGCTTGCGGAAACGCCGCCGATTGCCGACTTGCTCAAGTCATTGCCCATGATGGAGTCAGTGGAACGGACGCTGGACAACGGCCTGCGGGTCGTGGTGGTCCCGAACCGCGAGGTGCCCTTCGTCACCGTGAAGCTGGGACTGAAGCACGGGGCGTGGACCGAGGATCCGTCGACGCCGGGCGTGGCGTCGCTGGCGTTTCAGATGCTGACAAAGGGAACGGAGGTTCACACCGCCGCCGAAATGGCGGAGTTGATCGAGTACAACGCGCTGACCTTGTCGGGAGGCGCTACCTCGTACGGACGAGAGTCCATCGACGTGGGCGAGGTCACGGCGACGGCTCTGGCCGACAAGTTTGCCCTGGCCGTGGAACTGATGGCGGAAGTGGTGCGCCAACCCACGTTCCCCAAGGACGAACTGGACATCCTGCGCGAGCAACGGCGGCTGTCACTAAGCGTCCGCGAAAAGGACCCCGCCTACCAGGCGGACCGCGAACTGGGCCGACAACTCTACGGCAGCCATCCCTACGCGCGTCCGGTGGAAGGAACCCTCGCCGACGTGGACCGCGCGGACTGCGACGCAGTGAAGGCGTGGTGGAGGGAGCATGCCAGGCCCGAACATGCGGTGCTCTACATCGCAGGCGATGTGAAGCCCTGGAAGGCGTTTCGGCAGGTCAGAAAACGGTTTGGCGGCTGGACGGGCACCGGCTCCGCGCAGGAAGTGGCCATCGAGGAAACACCGGCCAGGCAAGCAACCCATATCTACGTGGTGGATCGGCCTGGGGCGGTACAGAGCCAGATTCGCGTCGGGCAGAAGAGCATCTCGCGCCACGACCCGGATTACCACGTGTCGCGGGTGTATTCTCACATCCTCGGTGGCGGGTTCAACAGCCGGATGAACCGCGTGGTCCGTATCGAGAAAGGGCTGACCTACGGCGCCTGGGGCTATATCCTGCCGCGTCGATTCACGGGCGAATTCATGTGCGCGACCTTCACGAAGACAGAGACTACGGCCGAGGCCGTGAGCGCCGTGTTGGGCGTAATCGAGAGCATGGCCACGGACCCACCGGCCGGAGAGGAACTCGACAGCGCGAAGTCCTATCTGGTGGGTAGCTTCGCTGGTCAGTTGGAAACGCCTGAGGATTCGCTGGCCTACCGGTGGATTATCGATGTGTACGACCTGCCGGACGACTACTTGCAGCAGGCCATGACGGCCTACGGCGAAGTGACGGCAGACGACATCGCGCGTGTCGCCAACGAAATCGTGGACAGCGAAGCCATGACCATTGTGGTGGTCGGTGACGCCGCGGCGGTCCGCGAATCGCTGGAAGCCATCGCGCCGGTCACCGTCATCGAGGGCAAGCCGTCGGAATTGGCGTCCGCCGAGTAGTCAGGCCTACAGCGGCCGCCCAGACGCGTTGACGGGAGTCAGAACCTCAACCTTGTCGCTCAGCGTGGCGACCAGGTCGGGCAGGTCGTAGACCCGTAACGCCCCATGCACCGCGTTCGCCAGTTGATGCACCGCTTCCGGTGTGCGGACCACCCCCGCCCACGAGCGCACGCACTGCTCAAGGCGCACCGATGCGAACACGCCGGATTCGAGGGCGGCAGCATGCAGCCCAGCCGGCGCCGCTTCACCCACGGCGACCAAGTCCACGCCCTGGGTGGTGCTGTCGAGCGACCCGAGATAGCGCGCGCACATCATCACGTCTTCAGTGCGCATGGCGAGATAGGGCTTGTCCAGCAGGTACGCAAGATACACGGTCTTCCAGTCGGGTCCAAGGACCGCCGACCAACCTCCGGCGCCCCAGTCGGACCGGGTCTCGCCGATGCCGGTGATATCGGGCGCCAGTACCGTGCATCCCTGCTTGACCAGCGCTTCGATTGGTCCGTCCACCGCGGCCGCCTTGCCTTCTCCGTTCACGTACAGGCACGTCGTCCCGTTGGCTTGGTCTGGCGTCAAGAGCAACGCCGGTACCGGCATTCCGCCTTCGGGTTGCAGGACCAGCTTGCGAATCGTATAGCCATCGCGCTGTATCGTGTCGCCTTCCGTCACATCCGGGACGGGAACCTCGGCGAGCGGACGAATCTTCGCCACGGCACGAACCGCATCAAGCGCTTGGGCGCGCGGCGTGTCGCGCCAGAACTGTTCGCGCGCAACGGCCAAGGCCGATTCCTGCTCAGCGCTGATGTCGAACGCGGACCGTGCGCCTTCAAGCAGCAGCACCTGCCCCTTGGGCGTACACTGGATTTCCTCGTCCGTCAGCGGCACGGATTCTGCCTCCACCACGGCATCGTCGATGCCCTGGAGCCAACGACGCATCCAACGCACGCAGCTCTGCCGCGGCAACTCGCTCCAGCCGTGCTTCTCGGGGGCCTCCGCAAGGTCCACGCGCTCGGGGTATCCCATCTTCGAGTAGAACCGCTTGGCGTCGCGGAAGGCGTCCCATGTGCCGCGAATGTCGAAGAAATCGTAGGTGGACGCGCAGATCAGCGTAGGTTTGGGTGCGCGCAGGATAGCGTAGTCGCCGTGGTCCATCCCGAACGCGATCTGGCCCGCGATGTTCTGCTCCGCGTCCTGGGGCCCCGCCTTCTCAAGGAGGCGCGCGTACGACGTGATGTAGCAACTCGGCGCGGCGCATTTCACCCGGTCGTCGAGGGCCATGATGTAGCTGCTAAGCGTGCCGCCACCCGAGTTACCCGCGCATCCGATGTTGTCCGGATCGACGTCGTCACGGCTGCACAGGTAGTCAATGGCGCGCATGCCGTCCCAGATGCGAAATGTGGCCGTGTTGTGGCCGACCAGCATGGCGCCCACGCCGACCAGCGTATGCTCGAACGTAGAACCGTGCTTCTGCGTGCCGTCGGGCTTCAGCAACTGCGAGCGTTCGCCCTGACCGATGGGGTCGTAGATGAGGGCCGCCATGCCGCTGCGGGCAAGGAAGATGCAGCCCTGTTGATAGCCCGCCGCTCCTTTGCCATTGGAGCTATGGCCGCAAGGAATCAAAACGGCGGGGTAGGGGGCATCGGTCGTGGGCAGGAACAGCGCTGCCGTCACGAAGAAGTTGGGGCGGCTCTCGAAGATGATCTTTTCGACGCGGAAACCGTCTCCCTCACGCCGGTCGACAACGCGCGGGTTCAGCGGGGTACGTTCAGGGAATCCGCCAAGCCGTTCGATAAAGAAGGCGCGCATGCGTTCCTGGTGCGCTGCCAGTTCCTCGGGCGTCTTCAAGGCCTCCAGCGTCTTGGCCCGCCGTGCGAAAGCCTTGTCGGCCTCACCGAGCAGGTATTCAACCACCAGCTCATTCGGTGCCGTGACGCCTTCGCTCGCCGGCAGCACCGCCAAATCATCTGCGGCTGCCGCCATCGAGAGCGCCAGAATCGCGGCGTACGAGATCGTGCCCATGCCCATGAGTACTCCCCCCATTCTTTGTGCTGTGTGTTGGCTGATTCCGATTCTAGGGGGACTCGGACAAATGTTCAAGCGGGGTGCCGCTTGCGTCCCGCGTTCAAGGAGCGATTCGGCCGATATGCTCGATTGCGGTATCGATCCACCACCGGCCGTCCTCATCCGCGGATTGACGCGCCTGCTTCAGCGCCGGGAGCGCTTGGCCGGGTTCCCGGGCAAGCGCGTGGATGGCGGCTTCGCGTTTGGCGTAGTCAGCATGGGCGAGGTCGGTGATCCAGGAGGCGATCTGCTCATCCAAGGAGGAATCCACGGTCAAGGAAACTTGGACGGGCGATGGGTCGGTCTGCAGCCACGTATCGATGGCGTAGGCTTCAAACAGGTGCTCACCTTCGCCCAGTTGGGCGATCTCGATCTCGGTGGCATTGTCAGGGAGAGTCCAGGGCCCACCGTCGAGCCGCCACACATACCAGGCGTTGGGAGTCGTGTTCGAGAGTGAGACCGTGAACGTATCGGCGGAGGACAGGGAGGCTTGGGCACTGGTGTCGGGAAGGGGCGCGCGGGACCGGACCAGTGCGTACCGCCGGTTTCCGATACCCAGGAACACGTTCCCCGTGCCGTCGGGGACGGTCGCGGTGAGTCGTCCCGCACGCATGAAGGGATGGCGCTCGCCCTCGGCGAATTGCGATGCCTCCAGGCGGGAGCTTGCCTTGAAGAGTTGGCTGCCGCGCACAAACCAACACCAGGGCGTTCCGTACGCGTCGAGATGGGTGCTAATGTCGCGTGGACCCTTCCTGGCTGAGTCGTCAATTCGAATGGACGGCGGTGAGGGGGCCGCAGGCGCCTCGGGAGGCCCCGAGAGCCGTTCCCATTTGCCCTTTCCCGTGTAGGTCCATCCCCGCTTCACGTAATTGCCCGACTCGTAGTTGTGCCCGCTCGTGTCCGCTTGGAGCACGCCGTCCGCGTTGAAGTACAGGCGCGCCACGCGTTCACCGTCCAGGGCGTCGCGTTCAAAGTGATGCCAGCGGCGTTTGTCGTAGTAGAAGAACTCCCTGTAGCTTGATACGTTGAAGGCGATTCGGCCGTCCTTCGTGAACCGCACATCCGGGAAGCCTTCCGATTGAAACGAGAACACCGGGTTGCGAAGCTTCGTCTGTGCGGTCAAGGCCTTGAGAAACGTGGGGAAATGGATCCACTTCTGTTCGGCAGGCACGAAGATATCCACGGCCCCCTCGAAAATATTGCCATAGTAGTAACCGTCGACACGGTACCGCCACACCCAGATGCGGTCGAGAACGTCCACCAAGACGTTGCTCGCATGCTCGGCCGCGGCACCGTCGGGCAGGGGGTGCTGGGTCCATTGTCGGCCGTCCCACTCGCTGAGGGTGTCCCCCGAGCCCACCGTCACGGCCCAGATATGACCACGCCGGTCCTTTACGAGACGCGTGTAGGCATCAAAGGTCTCGACGTTCCGGGCGGCGGCCCCGTCGGCGAGCAGACTGTCCGGAGTCGCCGCGACAGTGAGTTCGTCTTCGTCGTAGTGTCGGCCGGCAGCCGCGAGGAGCCGGTCGTCGCTGGTTTCCGCTAGGTAGCCGACGCGGGACAAGGGCATGCCCGCACGCCAATCCACATTGCGTACTCCGCCTCTAGGCGAGATGTGCAAGATCCCATTGCATTGGGTCCCCACCCACAAGCCCTGGTCCGTGGTCACGATAGGCCTGGGAACGAGTGTGCCCAACCCATCGGCCATACGCTCCCACTTGCCGGCTCTGAGGCGCCACAACGCGGCGCCCGACCACGTCTCTTTTCGGAGGCACCACTCGGCGGACGAGACGACAAACCACTCGTTTCCCTGCTGGGTAATTTGCTGAACGTATCGGAACGCTCCCGGCTCGGGATCGGGCACGCGTCGGCCCTGCACGCTGGCCTTGTCCACCTCGTAGAGACCGTCACCGGTCACGCCGAGCCAGAGGCTGTCGCGGTCCCTGTGCGCCACCACGCCGAATTCACGGTCCGGAACGCCCGGCACGACCTCATGTCGCGTGGCCTCGCCCTTCTCAAGGCGCCAAAGTCCTCGTGGCATCTGATTCCATGGCTCGTGGGGCATATCGCATCCCCATGCCCAACACCTTCCGTCGTCGTCTGGCAGAAGTGATGGTGCCTCGTACCGGGGCCTTTCGTCCTTGTTCGCGCGCTTCTTGTGGTAGTTCGTAGTGGGGAGGCGAGCTGCGATAGCACCCTCGACGGGAGAGGAGCCGTTGGCTTGGGCGTAGTAGGCGCATCGGTCGATGACGAACCATACATCGTCCCCATTGACCACGAACGAGCTCAGCCGATTTGCGCTGGTTGTCACGAAGGCGGCCACTTCGGACGTGTCGCCCATGTGTCGGCTGATATACCATGCGCTGTCGGGGTGTCGAATCCAGGCACAGTACACCGCGCCGTCCCGTCCCACGTGAAGGCCCTGCTGATTCAGCGGTTCCTCGACATCCGGAGGCGAGGGGGTGAAACCCGTGCGGATCCAGGTTTCGCCCGACCAATAACAGAGGCGCAGATAGCTCTGATCGGGTCGTGCAAGCGCCCAGACCTTGCCGGTCGCGTCCTGTTGCATCGTGTTCACCTCGATGCCAGCCACCGTCGAGATACCGGCATGAGATGGTGTGGGAATCATGATCGCGGCCACCGCGACCAGCCACATCCCCCCTAACGCGCGCATGCACACCCTCCCCTTCAATGCGCTACCACGTGTATTGGACGCGATAGGCGATTGTGCATTCCTCATCGGGTTCCACCTGGACACGAAACTCGATGGTGTCGCTGTCCATGGTCTTGAACATGTTGGAGTGCTCGACGACTTGCCACGTCTTCCAGCGGTAGAGATGCTCAACAACGCGCACTTCCACTGCCTGGCGTTTGCGGTTGCGCAGTTTGATCTCGAAGGCCTCTTCCATCGTGTTGCGATCACGGTCCACGGAGAAGTCGGTTCGGGAGCGTTCGCCGACGATGTCGAAGGCGGCGCCCAGATGGATGCGGATCGTTTCCTTCTCCGGCGTGTGGTCGATGGTGTTCTCGCCGATGAACTCCTGCTGGCCGTCGCTGTTCGTGCGGTAGAAGCGCGCACGCCCCTTGGGCAGCGGCAGGCCAAGCTGGTTGTGCTTGGTGTTCTCCAATTCAAACATGGTCAGGACGCGGGAATTCGCCTGGGGTATGTAGTCGCCTCCCATCTGCACCGATGCACCGGGAGCGTACTTCGCACCGCGCGCTCCATCGTACACGTAGAAACGCCGGAACGACACGCCGTCGGCGCGAATGAACTCGACTTGCTTGGTCTCCCGATCAAGGAGGGCAACGGGGCTCTTGAGGGTGTACAGATGGTACTCGTCGAACCGCTTCTCCGTGACGGGTGGCGGGGCACCGGCGTTTCCGCCCAGGCGATAGTCGAAATCGGCCAACTCGCTCGTGGCCCGGCGGTCGTCCCTCACGCGGTTGATGTCGCCCGCCATCAGCTTGACTCGGGCGTTCCTGAACGCCTTACCGGTCTGGTTGTGCATGGTGACCCAGCCGCCGATGTCCAGCGTGTTGCCGGACTCGGGTGCGACCAGGTTGTAGCTGGCCTCCCAACGCATGCCGCCGGTCACGTAGCTGAGTTCGGCGTCAAACGCCGCATCAGACGGCGACTCGATGATCCAACGGAGCGTGGGCTTCAGGATGGTGTCGTCCTTGAGGGCCGGGAACAGAGGCTCGCCGGGCAGTCCGAACCGTATCTCGCCGTCAACCTTGACCATCGGGACGCCGACGGACGACGCGCGCTGGTGGGGGTCCGGGGCTGTGTAGCCGCTACGTAGGACCTTGCCCGAGACGGTTCGTTCTCCCTCGGCCCCGCGGACAAGGAAGTCGATGGTCTCGCCCTCGTACAGCGACAGCAGGAGCCCCTTCGACACGGGGTCCGCGCGGTAGTTCTGTTCGAGAATGCAGAACGGACGTACGCCCTCAGGATCGCGCAGGATGACTGAATCGGGTTCCACTTGGGCCGTGACATCGCTTTGCGTCACGTGATTTTCACCGGACCGGAGGTGCAGTGGTACCATGTCGCGAACCACCCCGAAGCCGCCGTTGTAGATGGTGATGGCCGACTCCGCCTGGGCCACGCCACAGGTCACGAGGCCGAGGAGAAGGGCCATCAGCGCATGCCGGCGCGTTGACGGTTTCTTCGGGGCTACCATGTGTAGTGGACCTTGTACGTGACGGTGCGCTCCTCGTCAGGTTTGACTTCCACACGGAACTCGATGCTCTGGCTCTCGGTCTTCTTGAAGGGATCCGACGACTGTGTGACCTCCCATTTTCGCCACCGATACAGGTTCTCAACCACGCGAATCTCGACGGGCTCCTTCTTGCGATTGCGCAATTTGATCTCAAAAGCCTCGTCCAACGTGCGGCGGCTATGCTCCACGCTGTGGTTAGTGCGCCGGCGTTCGCCCACCAGGTCGAAGGCGTTACCGACATAGACACGAACCGTCTCGCCCCGTGGCGTGTGGCGGATGATGTTCTCGCCGGTGAACTCGAGTTGATTGTCATCGTCACGCCGGTAGAAGCGGGTGCGTCCCTGAGGAAGCGGCACACCAAGACCATTCTTGTCCGTGTTTTCGAACTCACACATGGTCCATACCTTGGGATTCGACTGGGTACCGTAATTCTCGTCCTGACGAATCCTCTGGGAATCCCAATTCCGGTACCGGTTAGCGTCGATCTTGGCGCCGTTATAGACATAGAACCGCGTCATCTTCACGCGGGCGGCCCGCAGGAACTCGACCTGCTTCGTCTCGTTGGCGTGAAGAGTCGTGGGTCGTTGCACGGTGTACAGGTGGTATTCGTCGAACACCTTTTCACGGACGTTGGGCTCGGAGGGGACACCACTGTAGAATGCCATCTCGGCAGAGTACCCGGCTTGTCTGGTCTGGGGCTGAAGCTTGCTCACGTCGCCCGCCATCAACTTGACCTGAGCGTTCCTGAACACCTTCCCGGTCCGATTCTGCATAGTGATCCACCCCACCACATCCAAGCTGTCGCCCTTCGGCGGGGCCACGAGATTGTAGCTGGCATCCCACGTGAACCCGCCCGTCACATAGCACAATTCGGCGTCTACGGGTCCTGCCTTGTTGGATCGAAGCACCCAATGGAGGGTCGGCTTGAGGACAGTGTCGCCTCTCAACGCTGGGAAGAGGGGCACGCCAGGTAAGCCGAACCGCAGCTTGCCGTCGACCTCGATGATGGGCTGAGAATGGGATGTCATCACGTGGCCATGCGCGTTGCGGATAGGGCGGACATATCCGCTACGAACGATCGTGCCCGTTACGCGATCCTCGATATCGCCCCGTTGCACCAGGAAATCGATGGTCTCGCCTTCGTTCAACGACAGGAGCAACTCCTGCGAGACGGGATCGGCCCGGTAGTTCTGTTCCAACACCTGGATCGTCCGTTTGCCCGCCGGGTCGCGTAGAATAACGGAATCGGGCTCCAGTTGCCGCGTGATGTCGGTATAGTCGGTCACCGTCTCCCCGTCTCGCAGGACAAGGGGGATGGTCTCCCGAACCACGGCGAAGTCCTGATTGTAGATGGTCAGACTCGGTTCGGCTACGGCCGCACCCGTCGCCGCTACGAACGCGACTAGCGTGACTGCCAGTAATACTCGATTCATTGTACGATCCTCCCGTAGTCAACACAGTGCTGTGGCGCTGGCCCATTTATGGCACAGATCGCTGCGCACGTCCAGTTTCATCTATTGAGACACCGTCCCCGGCATTTGGTTCGAGGGAACGGTGTTTGTATACTCGGATGGGCACGGACGGCGGATGCGCCGCCATGGAGCGAGGGCCTATGCCCTTGCAGCGGAAGAGGAAACACAGCATGGCCAAGACGAAGAAGATCCCCCTGCGCAAAGACGTGAAGACCAATGACACGTGGGACTTGTCCCCCTTGTTCAAGAGCGACGCGGCCTGGACGCGGGCCTACAAGAAGCTGGAGAAACAGATCGGCGGGTTCGAGGCGTTTCGCGGGAAACTCGGCAAGTCTGCCCGGATACTGCGCGATTGCTGCGTTTTCGAGGTGGAGTTCGACAAGCAGGCCGAACGGCTTCAGTCCTACGCGTTCCTGAAGGCGTCCGAGGATGTTGGAGACAGCGCCTACCAGGGCATGACAGCCCAATACCAGAACCTGGTGCGCCGGGCCATGGAAGCGGCCAGCTTCATCGGACCTGAAATCCAGGCCATTCCGAAGAAGACGATGGACAAGTTCCTCAAGGCGCCCGTGCTGAAGCCGTTCCGTCTTGTCCTCGAACGGCTATTGCGGTACAAGCCGCACATTTTGTCGCAGAAAGAGGAGCGCATCCTGGCCATGCAAGCCGAGGTATCGGACACGGCAGGCAAGGTGTTCGGCCAGTTGAACGACGCCGACCTGAAGTTCGGATTCGTGAAAGACGAGCAGGGCGAGTCCGTTGAACTTACCCAGAGTTCGTTCCGCAGCCTGCTGGAATCGCCCAAGCGCGCCGTGCGCCGCAAGGCTTTCGACCAGTTTTACGTCGAATACGAGAACCATGCCCACACCGTCGCCGCTACGTTGAGCAGCGGCGTGCTTCAGGACGTGTACCAGGCGCGAGTACGCAACTATCCGTCCGCACTGGAGGGGTCCCTGTTTCACGACCGGGTGCCGGTGTCGGTGTACGACAATCTGGTCGCCGCGGTCCACGGAAACCTCGACGTGGTCTACCGCTACTTCGAACTGCGACGGAAGGCGCTTCGCCTTCGCGACATCCACTTCTACGATACCTACGTACCCATCGTCGAAATGGCGCGAGCGAAGACACCCTACGACAAGGCTGTCGGCATGGTGTGTGAGGCGCTGGCGCCGCTCGGCGCTGGATACTGCAACACGCTGGAGAAGGGATTGCGCGCGGGCCGGTGGGTCGACCGCTACGAGAACCAGGGCAAGCGGAGTGGCGCATTCTCGGCAGGCGGATTCTCTGGGCCACCCTACATCCTGCTGAACTACAAGGACGATGTGATTGACAGTGTGTTTACACTGGCCCACGAAGCGGGCCACTCCATGCACACCCATTTCAGCGCCCGTAACCAGCCTTATCAGTACTACGACTACACGATTTTCGTGGCCGAGGTGGCGTCGACCTTCAACGAACAGTTGCTGAACAAGCACCTGCTAGAACGCGCCACCAGCAAAAAGATGCGCGCCTTCCTCATCAACAAAGAGATCGACGAAATCCGGGGTACCTTGGTCCGTCAGACTATGTTTGCCGAGTTCGAGAAGATTCTGCACGCCATTACGGAGGCAGGCGAGCCCCTCACCCTGGAATGCATCAGGGAAGAGTACCGCAAGCTGCTGGACCTCTATTTTGGTCCGGACTTCGCCATTGACGACGCCCTTTCCTTGGAGGGACTGCGCATTCCCCACTTCTACCACGCCTTCTACGTGTACAAGTACGCGACGGGCATTTCCGCGGCCATTGCCCTGTCCAATCGCGTGGTCAACGGCGGAAAGAAGGAACTGGACGCGTATCTGAAATTCTTGAAATCGGGTGGCTCGAAGTACCCGCTCGACCTGCTGCGCGATGCCGGGGTCGATATGGAACGGCCGGAACCCGTCGACACGGCCATGGCCCGGTTCGGCGAGCTTGTCGACGAACTTGAGGAACTGGTGTAGCCGCAACGGCGCAGCCGCCGCGGCCTGACGAAAGGACACTGTCATGAACCTCTCACGAATTCTCTGCACCGTCGTCATGGCGATCGCCCTGGCAGCACCGGCCATGGCGCAACCCGCCGGCGCGGGTCTTCTCGACGCCGTGACACAGCACCAGACGTACCAGGCCCGCCGGGAGAGCAGTTCCAACGAGGACCTGCACAAGAACGGCGACGCCCGGTCCATCGACCCGGGCGAAACGTTGGTCTTGGGCGAACTCGAGGGGCCGGGCGTCATCTCCCACATCTGGTGTACCATCGGCACCGCTGACATCTTCTACGGCCGGAATCTGGTGCTCCGGTTCTACTGGGATGGTCTTGAACAGCCCAGTGTCGAAGTGCCGCTTGGCGACTTCTTTGGCGTGGGGCATGGGGCCTACACGAGCTACACATCGCTGCCCGCGGCGGTGTCGTCGCACGGCCGTGCGCGCAACTGTTACTGGCGGATGCCGTTTCAGAAGAGCGCCCGCGTGACCGTCACGAACGATTCCGACATTCGGACCGATTCGTTCTACTACTACCTGGATTGGCAGAAGCACGACGCTCTTCCGGAAGACACCGCCTACTTCCACGGGCATTACCGTCAGGAAACGCCCGCCAAGCCCGGCGACTACACCATTCTCGAAACCACGGGCCGTGGCCACTATGTGGGCACCGTGTTGTCAACCCATCAGATGGAGTTGGGGTGGTACGGCGAGGGCGACGACCGGTTCTACATCGACGGCGAGGAGACCCCGTCCCTGCGCGGCACCGGCACGGAGGACTACTTCGGCGATGCCTGGGGATTCCGGCAATTCAGCACACCCTTCTACGGCGTCTCGTTGTGGGAAGGCTACCAGGCGGGCGACCGTGTGACGGCATACCGGTGGCATCTGCCCGACCCCGTGACCTTCACCGAGTCGTTGAAGGTCACCATCGAGCACCGGGGTAGCGCGTTCACCGATGCCATGGGGCATCTCGGCCAGTTCCTCGAGCGGTCGGATTGGGTAAGTTCGGTGGCGTTCTGGTATCAATCACCGGCGGTTGCGGCCGGAGAGGCGTTGGCGCCCGCGGCGGAACGGATTCCACCGTACCGCATTCTTCTCTCCAATGATCTGGAGGCGACGGCGAAGCCTGAGATGCTCCTTGCCAAGACGGATGAGGCCATCGCATATATGCCGGGCGTGCCCGATGCGCAGTTGGATGTCACCTTCGAAGTGGCCGAGAAAGGCCGCTACCAGATCAATGCGATGATGCGCCATTCGTTGGTGGGCGGGATATACCAGATCACCTTGGATGACACCGCCCTCGGCGGACCCAAGGACTTCTGGATGCAGGGTCACGAGCTGCTATGGGACCGGCTCGGCCTGGTGGATCTCGAAGCGGGCACACACACGTTGCGATTCGAGGGGCGTGGCGCGTCTCCCAACGCGACCCAGATTCTGCCTTCCTACAAGGCCCTTGAGGTCGCGGCATTGGTGCTCTTGCGTCTTGAGGATATGGAAGGCTACCTGGCGGCATCGAAGGCGGTGCAGGGCAAGCAGTGAGCGGTGTGCCTGTCACGCGAGGGCGGCGCGGTACCCGGCGATAGCCGCGTGCGCCATGGCCTCGTGGGTGAACTCGGCCGCGCGCGCGGGACCGTCGGTGCGCAGCCGGTCACGTAACGCGTCGTCCGTCAGAACTCGAACCAGTCCGGCCTCGATGGCGTCGACGTCCAGCGGGTCGCAGCATAGCGCCGCATCGCCCACCACTTCCTGGAGCGCCGCGTCCGTCGATGTGAGGACCGGCGTGCCGCATGCCATCGCCTCCAACACAGGCAATCCGAATCCCTCATAGATCGAGACGTATGCGAACGCCCCCGCCGCGGCGATGAGGGCGGGCAGTTCCTGACGCGGCACGTAGCCGGTGTATCGCAATCGATCACCGAGATTGAGGTCGTCGAGCTGGCGCTGTTCCTCCTCATACAACCAGATGCGGGGACCCGCCACAACGAGGCCATGGGGCAATCCATGGCGTTCGAGCCGGGCGACGGCTTGGGCCAGACGGACGAGGTTCTTCCGGGGCTGAAGCGCGCCTGCGTAGAGAATGTAGTGCTCGGGCAAGTTGTGGGCTTCGGCAAAGGCTCGTCCCATCTCTGCATCCGCGGACACGAACTCGATATCGACCGCGGGTGCCACCACGTCTATCTTGTCCAGCGGGACGCCGTATTCCTCAACGATCTGCTGACGCAGGGTCTCCGTCAGAGCGAACACGCGCCGAGCCCCGCTGAGGGTGCGCGGGGTCAGGTACTCAAGACGCCGACGGGTCTTTGGTTCCAGCAACTCGGGATGTCGCCGCCATACGATATCGTGAATGCTCACCACGTAACGACGCGGGCAGAAGAGCGGCGCGGTGTACTGCACGTGAAGAAGGTCAACTCCCGTGCGCCATGCGGCCCAGGGCAGTCCAAAGGTTGCCCGGATGTTCGAGGACTGAGTGCCCAGCCGATGCGTGGCGACACCGGCGATGGCCTCGGGATCCTTTTCGGCGGCCTTGTCCACGTAGGCGACGATGTCGGTGTCCGGTGCGTGGTCCCTCAAGGCACGGAGCAAGGCGCGCATATAGGTCTCGTTGCCGCCGGCCCCCGTGCCGATGCTATGTGCGTCGATGCCGACTTTCATGGGCCGTCCGCCTTGCGAATGGATAGAGCTTCCTCGTACGTTTCACTCACTTGCGACACCATGGTCTCAAGGGTGAAGGAACGCTCGACCCAGTTCCGAGCAGCCCTGCCCATGCCCGCGCATCGGTTGGGATCGTCGGCGAGGGAGGCAAGCGTACGGGCGAGAGCATCTGAATCGCGCGGTGGGACCAGCAGCCCGGTTTTGCCAACGTGCATCGTCTCGGACGTGCCGCCGATATCGGACGCCACGACAGCGAGCCCCGCGGCCTGCGCTTCGAGCACGGATGTTGGGAATCCTTCTTCAAGGATGGACGGTTGCGCGACCACGTCCATCGCGGCTAAGGTGCCGGGCAAATCGTCTACGAATCCGGTGAACGTCACTCGGTCAGCGACGTTGAGTCGCGCGGCGAGCTCTTCGAGTTCCTGCCGCGCCGGACCATTGCCCACGACGAGCACGTGTAGTTTGGGGCACTCCCCAGCCACCTCGGCGACCGCTCTGAGAAGATAGGAGTGGCCCTTCTCAACGGACACGCGGCTGACCGTGCCGACCACAAAGGCGTCTTTCGGAATGCCGTACGTATCGCGCACCGACTGGCGCGACCCGTCGGGGTCGGCGGCTTGGACGGTGGCGAGGTCCAGTCCCGTATGGATCACGCGAATGCGGTCCTCGGGCGTGGGCCCGCGCATGATCTTGCCCTTCATGTGGTTCGACACGGTGATGACGTGTTCGAACCGAGGCAATGCGAGGCGCCGCTCGACTCGGATGTTCATCCACCGCCGAATCGGGAACAGGCCGTTCCACCATCCATATGCGCTGGCCACGCACGCGCACGGCCATTGCTTGCGGCCGATGCCAATCATGATGTTCGAGTGAGGGTCGTGCGTGTGGAGGAGGTCGATGTGGTATCGCTCGATGAGGTCCAACACGGTGCGCCGGGCCCGTCCCCAATCGCGCCGGCTGCGCCACGGGATACGGTCGTCCGCCACGGCGAGTCCGCGCTTCCCGGCTTCACGAACAAATGCCTCGTCGCCTTTCGAGAACGCCTCGTAAGGGACGCACACAATATTGAACCGGTCTTTGGGAAGATGCTTGAGCAGATGCAGCACGATGGTGTGGGACCCACCGAATTCCCACGTGCGAACGAGGTAGAGGACGTTGACCCGGCTCAAGAACCGTCTCCCGCCTTCACGGTCACCGTCGCGGCGGCACGCTCGCGGATGTGGGCCTCTGCTTCGATGGTGCCTCCGTCGGGCAGGGTCGCAGTGACCGTGTAGCCGCCGCCGAATCCTGACAGCATCGCCACGCCCTCGGCGTTGGTCGTCACCGTCGCCTCGGTCGTCCACGACGCGATGAGATCGCGGATGCGTTTGAAGGCTTCTTTGGGCCGGCCATCCGCGTCGACGAGTCCGCCCGTGAGGACGGAGGGTTTGATGTCCGTGATATCCCACCACGTGATGGACTCGTACCGTGGGTTGCCGAAGGCCACGGTGTAGACGCGTTCGGCGTAGTCGGCCTGGGTGGTCTGGGTCCACGGTTCGCGCCAGTATCCGGAGGTCCACGAAGGGCCGTAAGAAGAAGGCAACGAGAATTCGGTGATGTGGACCGGCTTGTCGAACTGCCCGTATCGTTCTGCCAGGTCCACGACCCACGAAGGCGTCTGCGCGGGACCCTGGAGCCCGCCGAACATCTCGTTGAAGTGAAATCCGGGGTAGAATTGAATGCCCACCACGTCGATGTCGTCCAGTGCCCCGTCCTTCTCCGCGTGTTTCAACGCGGTCAGATACGTTTTCGAGAAGGAATCCGTCGGCTGGTTGTCGAGACCGAAGAACAGGTACTGATGGCCGCAGGTCACTTCGTGGCCGCTGTTGACGAGGGAGAGCATCCCATTACGCCGCTCGATAGCACGGGCCGATTCGTCGAGGAGCTTGTGAATCCATTCCTGGTCCATCCCGACGACGTTTGTGGCGGCGGGCTCGTTCATGGCCTCCCAGACGGTGATGGGGCCGGTGTACTCGTCGAGCAGGCCGTTCAACTGGGCGACGGCCTCGGAAACCAGCGCATCGTCCTCGAGACCCTTCACGCGTTCGGGCATGATGCCGTAGCCCTGCAGCCAGACCGCGCCGTGTTCCTTCACTTTGTAGCCCAGCCGGTTCAGGGCGGAGATGCCGAACACGTAGTCTACATCGGCCGGGTTGGCCCCATCGGCCATGTCGCACCAGTTCCACCCAAGGAGCACGGTCGCCATGTCGAACCCGCCTTCCCGGGCCGTCTCAAAGGCTTTGGCGTTGTACGGACTCCCCTCGAACACACCGAAGGTGAAGTTATGCGTATTCTGCGTGATGGCTACTTCACAGTCCGGTATGGGCTTGCCGTCTGCCCCCACCACGCGTACCTCAAGGGAGCCCTTACGAACGAGGGGAATGGACTGACGCGCCGTCTCGAACTCCAGGTCGTCCCGGAGGCGCAGTGCGTCGGACAGGATCGTGTCGCGCAGCGAAGCGGCTGCCGCGTCCGTGGCGCCGTCGCCGGACTTGGCGAGTTCTTGTCGGAGGCGCCCGATCTGACTGGTCAGCGAAACATCGGCAAGGTAGGCGCTCTGGCGCCGTTCGAGGTCGGCGACGGCCGTGCGGGCCAACTCGAGATTCACGTCAATCACGCAGAAGTCGCCTGCGTTCTTGATGACGTAGCCCTTGCCCCCATTGTCCGCGCGCAGATGGAGCTTGCCGTAGTCCGGGACCTCCCAGAACAGCACGTGGGCCACGTAGCGTTGTCCCGGAGGCACGACCAGCGCGGGCAATCCCTTCTCACGGGGCGATCCCTGGTCGCGCGCGGCCTGGTCGTACACGGGCCAGCACACTGCGGGAACGGCCTCGTCCTCCAGGTTGGTCGCATACATGAACTGCTTGCCGAATAGACCCCGCCGTTCGTAATCCTCCCACCGGAGGAGTTTCCCCTCGGTGTCATGGCCACGCAATACTAGACACCCCGACGCGGGCAGCCGGATATCGGCCTTGGAGGCGTCGCCCAACTGATACAGACGGGGTTGTGCCGCGTAGATGCCCAGTCCGGCATCGTTCTCGGCAGCAGGGGGCTGGACCGCAAGATACCCGCCCTTGGCGGATCCGGCAATGGTGAACGCGCCGTCGGGCTCGGCAATGGCATAGCCCACCATGCTGAATTCAGGCGACATGAGCCCAACGAAGGTGTAGGCGATGGCCGGGCCGCTTTCGAGATGGACGGAGCCGGTCACGTCTGCAAAGGCCGGGACCGCACACGCGGCCGCGCACAGCCACAGCGCAAGACGATGGGGGGGCCGGGTCACGACGGTTGAGGCTCCTGTTTCTTCTGTGCGTCGATGCGATCCGGCAGGAAGCGGTATGCGACGATCGCAGCGGCGATCATCCACCAGATCTTCTGGAACAGGGCATGCAGGAAGATGCCGCAGAACATGAAACTCAGCATGCTTACAAGCAAGGCGCCTCCGAGAAACGCTGCCTGTTGATTGCCTCGTGCCGTGAACACCTTCTCCGTCTTCTGCGCGTCACGAAGCAGCCAACCCAACAGAAGAAGCATCATGCACAGGCCGACCAGGCCGGTCTCGGCCCCGAGTTGCAGGTACAGGTTGTGGGGGCCGTAATAGACGGGATTCCACCCCTGCCACTCGATCAAGTAGCGCAGGTTCGCGGCCACCCAATGGTCCTCCCCCTGGAAACGGAGGCCGTACCCGCCGATGCCCTCGCCCGCCAGCGGCTCGTCTTGGATGTACTCCCACGCATACTCCTGGAGCGCCATTCGGGCGTCAGTGGACTGGCTTTTTCGGTACTGTGTGAAGTCAACGACGCGTTCCTTGTACGCGGCGGGTAACGCAAACCAGGCGCACAGCAAGGCGACGGCCAGGGCAGTGGCGCGGTATGGGTTCAATCTCAGCAGCCGCTTGCCCACCATGAACAGGGCCACGGCGATGCCCACGACGAGGCCGAGACGCGTGAACGTGAGCACGAGCGCCGTCAGTTCCAGAAGCACGGCAATAGAGGCCAGCGACTTCCCGCGCCAGGACTTGGAGATGGAGAACCAGTACGCGTTGAGCGGCAGAATCATGAGCATGGTCATGGCGAGCCAGTTGGAGTGTCCCGCGCCGCCGCTGACGCGCACCGCCGGCCCGCTGCGCACGCTTTCGTAGTCCACGTAGGCCTTGTCGACACCCGACGCCACGCCACTCAGGCCACCTTCGGCGGAGAACTGGAGGCTGGGGAGTTTGTACTGTATGACGGCGAAGATGGACATGACAACGCCGCACGCCAGGATGAGGAGCACGAACACATGGAGCTTGCGCGGCGTGTCGAGCAAGTTGATCGCCAGAACGAAGTAGAAAGCCAGCGTCACCAACCGCGCCCATTCAGGAAGCTGACGGTTCCAGACCGCCGAGTTTCCGATTCCGAAGAGCGCCCACAGCAGAAAGAATCCGATGAGCACGGACTCCCGCCCGAGACGGAACTGGTGTTTGCGCATGGACAGATTGACGAACCACGCGGCCACGGTTGCCGCGCCGCACGCCTTCGCGGCCGCTGCCGGTACCGACGCCTGCACCGATCCGATGGTGGCGCCCAGTCCGGACAGCAGCAGGAGCGCCGTCGTCATATACAGCCCCCACACGGGTTCGCGCACGAAGAACCCGAAGGCAATCAAGCCTATCAGCGCGGCGAGCGCCAGCTTGCCGCCCGCCAACACGGCGATGCCGAGCGCGGTTGCGGCGCATAGGATCAGCAGTCCCCCAATCATGCCTACCCTAGGGGTAGGGCGTTCCGCGGTATATGCAGTCATGGCCGTCTTGCTCCTCCCTCCGCAGGTGCGGACGTACGTTCAGCCACAGCCGTATTGCGTGCGACACCCAAGTGTGCGGATATCACGGTCGCAACACCTATTGTACTTCTTATGAGCGCCATCGTCCATGCCATTCCGAACACGCCGTATTTCCCGGCCAGCCACCATCCCAGAAACGCGATGCCCGCCAGCTTGGCGCCTTCCAGCAGGGCGATGGTGCGCGACCGGCCCAACCCGTACAGAACGGTGCCCGCGGGCGCGCTCCCGAGGGAGAACACCGCTCCGACCAGGAGCAGGCTGAAGAGCCGGCCCGTCTCAACGAATTCCGGGCCAAGCACCACACGCGACACCACGCCCGACAACGCCACCAGAGGCAACGCCGCCGCCAGTGCCAGAAGCGCCGGCAGGCGAAAATCGCGCAGGAAACGGCGTAGTTCCTCGCGGGTCTTCAAGCCGCTCGCCTTCGGCAGCAGCACGTTAAAGAGTGTCAGGATGACCAGATCGCCCAACAGAACGAGCTGCACGGCCCCGGCGTAGTCGCCCACAGCGTCCTCCGGAAGGGCCAACGCGGTGATCAAGAGAATGTCCGCCCGGTGCGCCAAGGTGGTGAACCCGCACGCCGCCACGACCCATTTCGCGAACCCCCACAGCTCGCGCATGGGGGCGCTGAGACCGGTCGGTCGTGCCAGCACTCCGCGCGGAACCTGTGTCCACGCCGCCGCCGCTACCACGCCCGCGGCCAGGACATAGGCCCCAAGGAATAGCGTGGTTGCCGCGCCCCGGGTCCACTGAAGACTCCCCGCCGCGAGCACAATCGCCGCCACGAACCCCAGGCGCAGCAATGCGCCACCGACCTCGAAGGCAGCGTATCGGTGGAAGTGTTGTCGTGCCTGCAGATAGGCCTGCGCGTAGGCCCACAGCATGAGAAATGCCGCGCCCAGAAGGGCCAGCGTGATCGTGTAGGGAGGGATCGTGGCGCCCCGGCCCGCGTTCGCCAGCGCCCACAGAAGCGGTCTCGACACCACCGCCCCGACCACCACCAGCACCGATCCCACAGCCAGTTTCAACCACAACACGGCGCGCAAGTACGGTAGCGCCTCGCCTTCGCGCTCGAATCCCGCCCGCGCCGCGAACCGCACCAGAGCCGTGTCCAATGCGGGTCCGACCAGTTCCGCCGCCACCTTCATCACCGTCAGGAGCACGACCAGACGACCGTAGTGAATGCGGCCGAGATGGCGGCTCATCAGCATGATTCCGGCGACCGTGGCCGTGGCCCCGATCCCGCGGGCCATCAACACGGAACCGAACGCCCCCGCCCAGGAACGGCGCAGTCGTCCGAAATGTTGCCAAGCCCCCATGCGGTTGTCGGATCCTCCACCTTGGCCGGGCCGCCGGCGCGGCGCAGACTGCTAGAAATCCGGCCGGAAAGGCCGGTTTCTTGAAGGCTACGGACCCTTAGGCCGCGCCCTTAGGCCGCTCCTCTGGCGAGAAGGACGACCTGAAACGTGCGGAGCATAATGCGGAAATCTTCGCCGAGAGACCAATTGTCGATGTAGGCCAGATCCAATTCGACCCACTGTTCGAAGGGAATGTCGCTCCGTCCGCTCACTTGCTGCAACCCTGTGATCCCGGGCCGGACGCTGAGCCGGCGCCGCTGGTCCCACGTGTACTCTTCCACTTCCTTGGGCAGCGGCGGGCGCGGGCCTACGAGGCTCATATGTCCCATGAACACGTTGAGGAACTGGGGCATCTCGTCGATGCTGAACTTCCTGATCCAGCGGCCGACACGCGTCATACGCGGATCGTTGCGGATTTTGAAGACGGGACCGTCCGCCTCGTTCTCCTTCGTAAGATCCTGGCGCAGTTGTTCGGCGTCCGTCACCATGGATCTGAACTTGACGATGTTGAACCGCCGCTGGTTGAGACCCACGCGCTCTTGTTTGAAGAACACGGGACCCTTCGAATCCAGCTTGATCAACAGAGCCACGAGGGGAAACAGCCACGAGCCCACGAGCAGGAGAAATGCGCCGGAAATCGCAAGATCGACCACTCTCTTGGCCATCAGCGGGAACTGGCTCTCTGGAATGGCCGATAGCGACAGCAGCGGGATATCTTCAAGTTGGTGGACCCGGCTTGTCGCCAGTTTGACGGGGAACAGGTCCGCAATGAGGCGCACAGGCACGCCAATGCCTTCGCACAGGTGAGCCATGCTGTGTATTTCTTCATAGAAGCGGCGCACGGGCAAGCAGATATAGACTTCGTCGATCACCCGCCCAAGAAGGGTCTTCTCGATGGCTCTGAGATCGCCGAGATAGGGAATATTGAATTCTTCGAGGACGGCTGCCCGTTCGGGTTCGTCATCGAGGAGTCCGCACAACTCGTACCCGTACCGCTCGTGGCCCACCATCACGTCGACCAGATGATGGGCGCGTTCATTCGCGCCGATGATGAGGATTTGGCGCAGGTTGTATCCGTGGCGGCGTAGAGCCCAAAGCCCCAGCCGGAGGGCCATGCGGAACCCCAGAATCAGCATCAGCGTCGACACACCAAAGTAACCAATGAAATCCCGTTCAAGGCCCTGACGCCGGAAAAAACCAATCAGGAAGCCCGTGAAGATGAGGGAGACCAACACCGCCTTCGCAACGCCGTAGAGTTGGTCGTATAGGCTGTCGCCGCGTCTGGAGTGAAACAACCGTTGGTCGGTGGCCGCGCCGCACCACACCACTACGAATACCGCCACGTAGGCGAAATGGTCCCGAAACTGAGCCAGCAGGCTCAGCGAACCGTCAGCAGGGAGAGTGAGCAGCGAGGCAATAACGCATGCCGCCACAACGCAGCATCCGTCCAGGGCCGCGAGTGTGATGGTGAACGCGCCCGAGAATTTGCGCAACAAAATCGATCACTCCCCAATAATCGCCGCGCGACGGGAATGGCTCTGAACCGTGCCCGCACACAGGCATCTCGAACCCGCGGGACAAGCCGGGGAATCTACTTCCCCTCGCAAAGCCTGGCCAACGCGCAGGCCCAAACTGTTAATCCTGACTATTCTGTAAAGAGCTTACGCTGATTTGGCGTGGCTGTCAAGCAAGGGCTACAACCCGGTATGTTAGTTCCTTGTCACGGTTTACCTCAAATGAGGAGTCTTTCCCCAAATGGGTCATCACGTCCTTCCAAGGGACGGGCCGAGCTCTCCACCCTAAGCTTTTGACTTGTTGCGAGTTAACCTGCCATACTCGCCGGATTCGCGGGCACGGGCGCGGTGGCATACCACTTGCTCACGGATAGGGCGAGGGACAGGTGCATGCCTTCTGCGTGTGCTCGGTCAACAACGCTGGGGGGCCGAGGGATTCCCGAGGCCTGGTGCGTTGTCACCTCATCACGTTCAGGTGCGTGGAAGGGCCGTGCGTTCGCGGCTTCCCGAGAGACTGGCACAAGTGGGGGCGAGTGTGACTGGGGCGCCGTACCCCCGGCGCCGCAAACCCGGAGGAAAGAGATGATTAAGGCAGAGAACCTGACGATGCATTACGGGGCGGTCAAAGCTCTCGACAATGTGTCGTTCACGGTCAACGCGGGGGAGATCGTCGGGCTGCTTGGCCCCAACGGCGCAGGCAAGTCGACAACGATGAAGATCCTCACGACCTACCTGCACCCCACCAAGGGGACCGCCCAGGTCGGCGGTATCGATGTGCTGAAGGACCCGTTGGGCGTACGCAAGATCATTGGGTATCTCCCGGAAATCCTGCCCTTGTATATGGACATGGAAGTCCGCGAGTACCTGGACTTCGTGGCACGGGCCCGCGGACTCGACGGCAGCACGCTGAAAGAGCGCACGGATCTCGTCCTCGACGAATGCGGGTTGCGCCCCATGTACCGCCGCGTCATCCGCGAGTTGTCCAAGGGGTTCAAACAGCGAACCGCGCTGGCCCAAGCGCTGATCCACGACCCGGACATCATCATCCTCGACGAGCCCACGTCGGGCTTGGACCCGCATCAGATCGTCGAAATCCGGCAGTTGATCCGCAAACTGGCCACGGGACGCACGGTCATGCTGTCGACCCACATTCTTCAGGAAGTGGAGGCCACGGCCGACCGGATCGTCATCATCAACCAGGGCAAGATTGTGGGCGACGGCACCGTTGAGGAATTGCGTGACCGCGCCAAGAGCGGCGAACGCGCCAAGGTGTCGGTGGCAGGCGAGAGGCAGGAGCTGGAACGCCTGCTGTCCGGACTGGCCGGTACGCAACGGGTTGAATGCCTGGAAGAATCCGACGGATACGTGTCCTTCATGATCCACGGCAGGCCGGGCACCGAGCTGTGGCGCGAAGTGGGGCAGTTGGCCACGGCCAAGAACTGGGAACTTCGCGAACTCGCCAACAAGCCGCTGTCTCTCGAGGAGACGTTCCTCTCCTTGACGGAGCCGAACAAAGCCGCCGCGAAGGAGGGCAACGCGTAATGAAGAACATGCTCACCATTTTCCGACGCGACCTGGCGTCTTACTTCAAGTCGCCGGTCGGTTACATTTTCATGATTGTGTTCCTGCTCATCAGCGTGGGACTCTACATCACATCGTTCTTCACCTTTCCCATGGCCGACATGCGCGGCTATTTCGCCAACCTGCCCATCCTCATGTGCGTGTTCATCCCCGCGGTGACCATGCGCGTGTGGGCTGAGGAACGCAAAGAGAACACGTGGGAAATGCTGTTGACCTTCCCCATGCGCGGCCGCGAACTGGTGCTGGGCAAGTTCTTCGCCACGGTCGTGTTCTTCGCATTGACCCTGCTCGCGACGATTTCAGTACCCATCATGCTCGCATGGCTCGGAAACCCCGACAACGGCACCATCCTGAGTGGGTACCTCGGGACGCTGCTGCTGGGCGCGTTCTTCCTGTCCATCGGCATCTTCTTCTCGGGCCTGTGCAAGGACCAAATCGTGGCCTTCGTGGTCACGCTGCTGGCCTGCTTCGCCGTATTCCTGCTGGGCACGAATTTCATCGCGGCGTTCATCGACGACGCCGTCCCCGGTTTGGGGTCGTTGCTGTCGCAGCTCGTGGGGATGATGGACCACTACGGCTCCTTCACCCGCGGCGTCATTGAAGTGGGCGACGTGCTCTACTTCGTGGCGTGGACATCCCTGTTCCTGGTGCTCAACAGCCTCTACATCGAAGGCCGCCAGCGCCCGGGCGTCCGCGTCACGTTCAGCATGGCCGTGGTCATGTGCCTGGCGATCGGCCTCGCCTTCAACTGGCTCCTCACCGGCACCAGCATCAAGCGTTGGGACATGACGGAAGACAAGATCTACACCGTGTCCGACGCATCCGGGCGGATTCTCGCCAAACTGAAGTCGCCGGTGCAGATTAAGCTGTACATCACCCCCAAGGGCGAGATGCCCACCGGCCTGAAGCAATTCGAGCAGGACGTGTCGGCGAAGGTTCAGGAACTGGGCCTCGCCTCGAACGGCAAAATCCAGTTCTCGGTCATTCCCATGAACGCGTCCAACGCACTCAGCGAAGACTACAACGCCTTCGGTGAAGAGGAAGAGAAGGAAGGCGAAGAGAAGGACGAGGTCAAGACCCTGGAACAGCGGATGCTCGAGAAGGGCGTCCGCCCGTTCACGGTCCAGGATCGCCAGCAGGACCAGGTGACCACGCAGCTCATCTACGCCGCCTTGGGTGTGGCATACCGGGACAAGGAAGAGGAGTTCATTCCTCAACTGATGCCCCAGCTTCTGCCTGAGCTTGAGTATCGCCTGGTGAACACCATCTACAAACTCGCCCTGGAAGAGAAGGCGAAGGTGGCCCTCTTCGCACCCCAGGACGCTGTCAACATCTCGCCCCAGATGCGCCAGATCTACGCGCAGATGGGTCAGCCCATCCCGCAGAGCGAAGATCCCTACGAGATGGTCGAGATGCTTCTCCGTCAGGAGAAATACGAAGTCGAGCGGGTCACGGTCGCCCAGGACAGCCCGTTGCCGGAAGAATACAGCTCGCTGGTTATCCTTAACCCCCGCGAGCTGAGCGACCGCCAGAAGTGGGAAATCAATCGCGCGCTGGTGTCGGGCAAGTCGGTCATCCTGGCCGTTCAGAACGCCGAATGGGGCTACCAGTTCCCGCAGAACGGGCTGGTGGTCAGCAAGCGCGACGAGAATCCGCAGGCCAACGATCTGCTCGAGCAGTACGGCTTGGGCGTCGACGACAGCATCCTGTTTGACGTGAACCACGTGCCCCTGTCGGTACGGACCGGCAACAACCCGCTTGAGATGCTGACGGGCGGCAGTCCCATCGACCTGCCGTTCCACATTCTGCTGAAGGCCAGCTCCATGGCGCAGTCCATGCCCATGACGCAGCGGCTCTCGGAGATCTTCTATCTTTGGGGTTCGGCCCTGACGATCGACGAGGAAACGCTGGCAAAGTATGGACTGAACGCTGAGGTGGTGATGCACACCACGGAACGCGCGTGGAAGGCGCCGACGGCCGATCGTCTCAGCCAGGACATGATCACCCCGCCCGAGGGCGAGGGTCAGAAATACCCCATCATGGCCGTCATTTCGGGTCAGTTCCCGGATGCCTACAAAGACGCACCGCGGCCCGCATGGCCGCCCGCGCAACCGGCCGGACCGGGCATGCCGCCGCCCCCGCCGCCTGAGGAAGAGGGCGAAGCCGAACCCGTCACGCCTGCCCCGGGCAAGCTGATCCTGATTGGTGGCGCCCAGATGTTCCGTAAGGACTTCCTGCCTCAGGGCAGCAATGCCGACCTGTTCATGAACTGCATCGACTCGGTCACGCTCGGCGAAGACCTGGTCGACGTGCGCGGACGGAAGCCCATCAACCGCGCCATTGACCGTCCCACGGACGGACAACGGGCGTGGTGGAAGTTCGTCAACTATGTGCTGATGAGTGGAATCATCGCGGCCGCGGGCATCGTGATCGCGGTGGCGCGGAAACGAGGCCGCAACGCGTACGCCGTGAAGTACGCGGCGGGTGAGTAGCCGGACGCCTAAGCCCGGTGTCTAAACGGATTGGAGGCTGCGAGCCATGAAGATGAAGAATCTGTTGCCGTTGGTGGTCATTCTGGCCATTCTTGCGGTACTGGTAGTGATCAAAGTTGCGAAACAGGAACAACCGACCATCGTGGATGTGGTCGAACTGACCGCGCTGGTGCCCGACGGCACCGCCGCCGCCGACGTGACCCAGTTCACGCTGTTCGCGGGCGGTTCGCCCGACGACACGGTCACGATCGCACGGGATGCCGACGATCCCGACGTGTGGCGCGTGACCAGCGAGTTCAACGCGCCGGCCCAGACCGAGAAGATCGAGGAGTTCGTCAAGAAGCTCGTCGATCTGAAGGGCGAGTTCCGCGACGAAGTCGCCGGCGACGAAGGCTTGGCCGACTACAGCCTCACGGATGACCAGGCCTTTCATGTGCAGGGATTCGTGAAGGGCGCCGCGGAGCCGACCTTCGAGGTGCTTGTCGGCAAGGCCCCGGCCGAGAGTCAGGTGCTGGCGCGTGCGGCCGGGTCCAACGAGGTCGTGGTCGTCAACGCCAACCTGCGCCGCGAGGCCGGTATCTGGCAGGACGACTCCGGCGAGGCGCCCAAGGCCGATAGTTGGCTCGACAAGAAGGTCGTCGAGATCGACAAGGACAAGGTCACCAAGTACGAAGCCGTGACGCCCGACAAGCACATCGTGTTCGAGAAACGCGAGAAGCCGGCGCCCGAGAAAGAGACGCCGGAACCCGCCGAGGGCGAGGATGCGGCGCCTGCCGAGGAGCCCACGGTCGAATACGAATGGGTCATCGCGCAGGGCGGTCCCGGCATCCCGCACAAACAGTCGGCGCTGGACACCATCCTGGGCGCGCTGAATCCGCTGAACGCCACGTCTGTGGTCGATCCGGCCACGAAGGCTGAGTGGGGACTCGAACCCGCCGCGTTCACCATCACCGTCGCGGTGGATGGCCAGGACGACCCCGTTGTGCTCAAGGCGGGCCGTCCCGACCCGAGTGGCGACGGCTACGTTCGGGTGGCAGGGGCCAAGGAAGACGTGGTCTACAAGCTGTCGAAATGGCAGTTTGAGCGCATCATCCCGCGGGGCAAAGAACTGTTCGCCCTGCCGGCCGTCCCGGCCGCGAAGGACGCCATCACGCGCGTCGAGATCACTCAGCCTGAGGGCCGGGTGGTGTTGGCCAAGGTGGACGATGCATGGACCGTCGAGGAACCCAAGGTGGACCTCGAAATCCAGAACAACGCCGTCGATACCGTGGCCCAGACCTTGGGCGCGTGGATGCCGGCGGACTACGCCGACCAGAAGGCCGACACCGGTCTGGACGCCCCGGCGCGCCAGGCCGTGTTCACCGCCGACGGCCAGACCTACACGGTAGCCATCGGCGCGGACTCGGGCGACATCGACGGGGCCTACGCCACGGTTCAGGGCCTGAACGCGGTTGGCGTGATGGCCCAAGGCGATGTGGACCGCGTGTTCGTGGACCCGAAAGACCTGTATCAACGGGGCCTGTTCGATTTCACGGAATCCGATATCACCTCGGTGACGATTGCCAAGGGCGGCGCGACGGCCGCATTGGCGAAGACGGGCGACGTGTGGACCCTGACGCTTCTGGACGGCGAGTGCGAGGCCGATGCGGACACGGTGGACGATGTGCTCCGCGCCATCGCCGATTTGCAGGCCGCCGACATTCGCTTTGGCCAGGCAGCGCTTGAAGGCGAACCCTTCGCGACGGTCACGTTTACCGCCAAGGGCGGAGAGCCTCAGACGCTGACCATCGGGCCAAAGGATGGCGACGTGCATCCGTTGGCGGTATCCGGAATGGCGGTGGTCTTCACGGCCGACGCCCTGGACGTCGAGGAACTGACGCCGGATGGCGAGTCCCTCAAGAAGCCAGAGCCTGCTCCTGCCGAGGCGCCAGCCGCCGAAGCGCCGGTCGCCGAAGCGCCGGTCGCCGAAGCGCCGGTCGCCGAAGCAGCCCCCGTGGCCGCGACTCCCGAAGCCAAGCCGGAGGGAAGCTGACGCGCCAACGGGCCATGAGACCGGACCAAACTGACTAGAAACGGGCGCCACCGTCCCACCGAGGGAGGTGGCGCCCGGTGTTTTCGGTCGGGTATAACAGAGCGGTACCAACGCCCCGCGCGGTGCCGCGGGTGAACGCACGAGGTGTCTATGCGAACGTTGACCGGAATCCTCTGTTCCTTCGCCATCCTGCTCCCCGTGAGCGTCCCCTCTGCCGCGCAGTCGGACATCGACGCGTCCCGAAGAAACGCCATCGTCCGCGCCATCGAGCAGGCCGCCCCGGCGGTGGTCTCGGTCAATGTCGTGGAAATCCGCGCCAGGCGCGAGTACGCCGATTTCTGGGACCTCTTCGAAATGCGGCGGCCCCAGGTGCGTCTGGAGATGCAGCGGCTGGATTCGGTAGGCAGCGGGTTCGTGTTCGACAAGAAAGGCCATATTCTGACGAATTCCCACGTGCTCGAAGGGGCGGACAAGGTGGCTTCGGTCACACTGGCCGACGGTCGCCAGATCGAGGTGGAGTTCGTGGGAGCGGACGAACGCACCGACCTGGCCGTTCTCCGCGCCAAGATCGCCGACCTCCCCCCCCTTGTCGTCGGCGATTCGAGCGATCTCATGATCGGTGAATGGGTTATCGCCATTGGCAACCCCTTCGGCACGCTCATCGGCGACGCCCAGCCCACAGCCAGCGTCGGGGTGGTATCGGCCAACCACCGGCGACTCAGCCGCGACATCGGCGGCGGCGAACGTCTCTACCAGGACATGATTCAGACCGACGCCGCCATCAATCCCGGCAACAGCGGCGGACCGCTGGTGAACGCCCGCGGCGAGGTCGTGGGCATCAACACCATGATCTTCAGCCGGAGCGGCGGCAGTGTGGGCCTCGGATTCGCGATTCCTATCGCCCGCGCCCGGCGCGTGGCGGGTGAACTCATCAAGTACGGCCGCCGCCGCGACCCCTGGGCCGGGTTTAAGGTCGAAGACGTGCACACACTCCGGCGCAACCTCAAACAGCAACTCGGCGTCCAGGGCGACTCGGGATGCCTGGTCGTCAATATCCTGCGTACGTCGCCCGCCTACAAGGCCGGGCTTCGCCCCGGCGACGTGGTCGCATCCATCAACAACACCCCCGTTCGCATGTCTTCGGACATCGATTTCGTCATGTGGGACCTCTTTGTGGGCGATTCAATCGAGCTGGGGATTGATCGGAATGGGCGTTCCGAGGTCATACGGTTCTACGTCGAAGAATTGGCCCAGTGACGCTTGGGGGCTCCGTGCGTGTTCGCGGCCCTCAGGGATAGGTTTTTTGGGGAGTATGCACCATGAAGACGCGTTGTGTGCGGATGCCGGTTGTGACCTTGTCCCTGATCCTTGTGGGCGCGGCCGGACTGGCCCATCCCGAGGAACTCTTGCTCACCGTTGTGGACGACGCCTCGGGAGACGCCGTCTACCGCGCCACGGTGGGCGTCAACGTGGACGGCCGGTTCCTGCGGGCCGTCACCGACACCGACGGCGTGTGCGTCGTGCCCTATCCCGAAGGGGGAGTGAAACGACAGCTCGCGCTGACGGTGTCGGCGGACAGCTACGTGCCTACGCTGGCGGAATGGCGGCCCGGCGCCTCGGACGCGCCCACTGAGTACACGCTCCGGCTCGAAGCGGGCAGCCCCATCGGCGGCCGAGTCGTGGACGATACCGATGCGCCCATGGAAGGCGTGTCGGTATCCATTTACGTCCAGCCCAAGAAGGACGGCGCCCGGCAAGACGGGCCGTTCAAACTGAAGACCGCCATCACCGACCATGTCGAGAAGACCGGTCCGGACGGCACGTGGCAATGCGACATTTGCCCCGAGAACGTGGCGAAGATCCGGCTCAAGTTGCAGATGCCCGGGCACACCTACTACCGCACCATCTCCTTCACCAGTGGGGGCGAACACACCCTCGCCCAACTCCGCGACCAGTCCGCCCAGATCCAGTTGGAACGGCGGTTTGTCGTGGAGGTGAAGGTCCTGGACGCCGATGGCGCGCCGCTCAAGGGCGCCCAGGTGTCCATCTGGCCGGTGGATTCGAAGTCCAATCGGGGCAGCTACGGCATCACCCGCGGCGAAGGCGTGGCCAGCGTCCGCAACTGCACCCAGGGTGAGGTTATGGTGTTCGTCAACGCGGAAGGGCATGCCCTGGACCTGCGCAAGTCCGCCCTCGACATCGAAATGGATCCCCTCGAACTGAAGGTTGAGAAGGGACGGCTGCTCCAGGGGCGCGTCGTGGGCCCGGATGGCGGTCCCGTGCCGGAGGCCGACGTGGAGGCCACGGCGTGGCGGGGTCACGAGATGCGTATCTGGAGTGCCGGCACCGATGCCGAAGGACGGTTCTCGTGGACCAGCGCACCCGAAGACGCAGTCGTGTTCCGGGTAACCAAGGAAGGCTTCAAAGGCAAGGAAGGTGTGGCGCTCACCGCCGCAGACGACGAGATCGTCGTGACGCTGGGCGGGTCGATGAAGATCACGGGCACCGTTGTGGATGCCGAAACCGGGGAGCCCGTGCAGGAATTCCAGGTGTTCCATGGGTTCGACTGGGGCGGATCGGGCATCCTCGAATGGATGACCAACCAACCGATGCCTGGTACCAACGGTAGCTATGAACTTGTGTTCGAGGAAGTCAACGCCAAGGCCTTCGGCGTCCTGATCGAAGCAGACGGCTATCTCTCGGAGGCGTCGCCTCCATTCAATGCCAGCGAGGGACCCCAGACATTCGACGCTAAACTGAAGAAGGGTCGAGGGCCCGGAGGAATCGTTCGGACCGAGTCCGGCGATCCCGTGCCCGGTGCCGACGTGGCGCTGGCCACCGCGTCCCGCCCCGTGACGATCCGGGACGGGGCGATTCAGGGCCGGGGCTCCATGCCTATCGTACGCACCGCCGAAGACGGATCGTTCCGGTTCCCGCCCTCGCCCGACCCTGTGGCCGTGGCGGTCCTCCACGACACGGGATTCGGCGTCGCGTCCACCTTCGAACTGCCGACAACCCCGGTGGTTCCTCTCCAGGCGTGGAGCAAGGTCGAGGGGACGTTCCATCTGGCGGGCGAACCCGTGGCGAATGCTCGCATCATCCTGACCCTCGAAGCCTTCGGCGAGGCAGGCGCGCCCAACGTCGTGTTCACCTGCCGGACCATCACCGATTCAAAGGGCGGATTCGCGCTGGACCAAGTGCCGCCCGGTTCCGCCATCATCGCGCAGGAGGTCTCGCTGCCTGACGGCGCAAGCGCCCTCAGCCACACGCGCACCGTGTCGCTGGAACCCGGGCGAACCGGTAAGGTCGCCCTGGGCGGCGACGGCCGTGGCGTGACAGGACGCATCGACATACCGGCGGACACCACGCCCGCCTTCGACCGCAGCCACGGCACGCTCGTGTCGGATGACACCACCGTCGTCGTACTTCCCGCAGAGGACGGATCCTTCCGACTTGAGAACGTCCCGCCAGGCCGGTACGCGCTGGCCGTTGCAGTTATGGATGCCGACGGTGTAAGCCTCCTTGGCAACGTGAAAGCGGACGTAGACGTTCCGAAACCCGAGGGCGACGGCACGCCCGTGCCCCACGATTTGGGTGCGCTTCCCGTTGGCGTGAAGAGCGCGCTCAAGACCGGCGGCGATGCCCCGGACTTCGCGGTGAAGACGTTGGATGGAACGCCGCTCAACTTGTCGGACTACCGGGGCAAGTACGTGCTCCTGGATTTCTGGGCAACCTGGTGTGGACCCTGCAAACGCGAGACGCCCTATCTCACGGCGGTCTACGGCGAATTCGGCAAAGACGAGCGGTTCGTGATGATCGGCCTCAGCCTGGATGAGGATGTGACGGCGCCCAAGGCCTACGCCGAGAAGAGTGGGATGGGCTGGGTCCAGGGATTCCTCGGCCCATGGCCTGACACCACCGTGCCCGACGATTTCTCGGTGAAGGGCATTCCGGCCATCATGCTCATCGACCCCGAGGGCAAGGTGATTGCGCGCGACCTGCGCGGGTCGAAAATCGTCGACACCGTGCGCCAGGCGCTGAAATAGGTTCTACCGATTCGGCAGAGCGTTTGCCCAGGCCATGTAGAGGGCCTTCACGTCGTCGGCCCCGGTGAACGGCACCACGCACAACCGCGCGCGATACCCGTAGGTCGTCCCGGGTCGCGGGTCGCGGATGACGTATTGCCAATCCCATGCCGGACTTCGCGTGTCCGGCTGGCCGTCGGCGGTCTTGTTGAAGTTCCACATGGCAAACCGAATCGGCTCCGCCTGGTCGAACATCATCACGTAGGCCAACGTGTCATCTTCGGTTTCAGGATCGCCGTCGCCGTCGAC
>JAAEQP010001152.1 GCA_024231375.1 bacterium
ATCGTCTTCGGAAACGTGGCTGGCGCTCAAGACGCCTATGAGCAGGCTTCGGAGTCGGCGGCCATCGCGGGACATGCCCTCAGCAAGGTACACCGGTGGTTGCACGAAGTCGCCGTTCCCACGATTGACCCGGAAACCGGGCTCTACAAGCCCCGTGGCAAGTGGGACTACCGCGACACGGCGGCCGATTGCTACCCCTTCTTCATCTGGGCGGCGCATGTGGTGGACCGGGATGTGCTGAACGGTCCCGCACGGGACGTGCTGCATCGCGAAATGGCGTTGTGCAACACGTATGGCGCCATTCCAGTGCCTTGGGATTTCAAGAAAGGCGCGCCCGCGAAAGGCGTCGAATGGGATGACGTCGTGTTCCAGGCTTCGGAGTATGTGAAAGACGGCCTGATCGCGATTGTGGAAGTGACGGGACATGACGAATGGTTCGACCGCATGCGGGCCATCGAAGACGAGATCTGGATGACGGCGAAGGTAGACACGCCGTTCGGGAAGATCCCTTCGACCAACATCGAGGTGAACGGCGAACAGTTGCAGGCGCTGGCGCGGCTGTACACGATGACGGGCGAGCCGAAGTATCTGGACTGGGCAGACCGCCTGGCGGACTACTACCTGGCAAATGACGACTTTGTGGTGACGCGTCTGCGCGACCATGGGTGCGAGATTATTGGTGGTCTGGGCCTGTTGCACGCCGTCGAAACGACGCACCGGCCGGAACGCGTCGAGTTGTACGAGACGAAGCTCAAAGGGGCCTACGACAGGATTCTGGCGCAGGGCTGTAACGAAGACGGCATGATGTACGACACGTTGGGCAAGAAGGATAGCCGCCTCAGCGACGGCTGGGGGTACAACTACGTGGGCTATCTTTGCTACGACATGGCCACCGGCGCGGATACGTATCGTCCGCAGGTGGCGTCTACGCTGAAGAACACGATGAAGCCCGCGTATGAGAATCGGCCGTGGGAAGGCGAGTCGATTGACGGGTACGCGGATTCGATTGAGGGGGCGATCTATCTGCTCAACCGGGTGCCCGTGGCGGAGGGCCTGACGTGGGTCAACCGCGAGACCAAGAACAACCTGGTTGACCATCCTTCGCGATTGGAGAACGGCGAACTCTGGGGCACTATGAAGCTGCAAGCCAACGGCGTGCGCACGGTGCTCATGCATTCGCTGATGCATACGCAGGGGGTGATTGCGCGTCCTTGGCAGCAGGGCCTGGAACTCGGCGCCGCACCCAAAGGCGACGGGATTGTCATCGTGCTTCGTTCCAAGGAGGACTATCGCGGCGCTCTGGAATTCGATCTGCCGCGGCACCGGGTCTATATGGGATTCGCCAAGGACTGGCCGCGTATGAACACGTTGCCCGAATGGTACACGGTGGAGCCAGAGGGCGCCTATGCCGTGCAGCGTGGTGACGAACCGGTGCGCACGTACACGGGACGGCAGTTGCACGCGGGGCTTGAGGTCGCGCTGAAGGCGGGGCAAGCGCTTCGAATCGCAGTGAACCCTGTGGAGCGTTGAGGACGAGGCCGCGAGACTACGGTCCTTCCTCGAACAACTCCCCCACTCGCTCGGCGGTGATGGCTTCGCCGTAGATGCGGAAGTCGCCGATGGACCCTCGGAACGGCATGTGTGCCGAGGGGATGGCGATATCGCGTCCGTCGGCATTCAAGCCTTGCTTCATGGTTTCGGGGATGGCTTCGCGGGAGTCCAATGCGCCGTTGAGATACCAGCGCACTTCGCGCGCCTGGCGGTCGACCACGGCGGCCAGATGATTCCAGACACCGGCAGGGACGGGCGAGGCGGTCTCAGCGCGCACGCTCTGCCGAGGGCCCCGGCCCTCGCCAAGGACGAGTTCCGCGTGTCCACTGTCGAGCAGATTGACGACCCACCAATCTTCGGGGAAAGCCTCTTTTCCCAGAAGCCGCGCGCCGTGGTCGGCGACCTTGACCCAGAGAGCCAGTGTGAAATCGTCGTTGCCGAACTGCAGATGTGGGGCGTCGGGAATGAGGGCGGCGTTGGGAGCACCGTTGGAAGCAAGGCACACGCCCCGGTCGTCGGTGCGCCATTGGCCCGAGACTTCGGCATCGTGGCCACGGCCGGAGCAATCTCGTGCGAGCATGCCAACGCCTTCATCGAACCGCCAATGCCCGAGCAGTCCTGGTTCTTCCTCAATCGTGAGCGCCGGGAGTTGCGCACGCCATGCCGCGGGTGACAACGGCGTACCGGGACGGCCCGAAGCGGCGGACCACAGGCACACGACTTGCCCGTTCTTGAGGGTGAGATACAGGTTGCCTGAGGCAGCCGCCATACCGTCCCAGGCAGGCGGGGCGGGCAGTGTCATTTCAGCGAGTACGCGGCCATCGTCAGGGGACACTGCGACCAGCATGCCCGGGGCGTTCCCGTCGAGCGCGGCTTGCGATGTCACATCAGTACCGACGGGTCCGGCAACGAACAGAAGGTCCTCGGTCTTCACCATCGCCCATGCCTGAATGCGTAGCTTCTTCCACCACTCGAAGTCGATAGACAGCTCGCCGTTTCGCGCCCGTTTTAGGTATTCGGTTGCCGATAGGTCCAGCGGGACATCGCTCTTCTTGGGCGCGGCGAACAATGCCCATGTTCCCCCGGAATCGGGACGCGGCTTGTCGTAGTGATTCCGACCGAATCCGTAGATGACATCATCGTCCTCGACGAGAATACGGCCCGACGGGAAGAGCGTGCGGCTGAGGCGCCTGTCGTAGAACGCGCCTTGGTGGGGCGAGGTGTACATGGGCGCGTAGGTCCACAGAAGCCGGGTGGTGGTGTCCGCGCTGAGGAAGCCGTCAGGACCGTGCAAATGAGGGACGGTGTCGGGTTGAAGGTTGCCTGAACGGTCGAGCACGTTGTGCCGCAGGAAGATTCTCTCTCCATCGCTGGAGAGAATGCCGCCCATGAAGCCATCGACCCCCTGGTCGTCGAGGAGTTCGGAACCGTCCTGCCGAAGCGTATTCAGGACGGTATCGACGACGGCACGACCTGTTGATGCATCAAGGCCATAAAAGCGGATACCTCCGTCCAGGTAGGACGACCTTCCAGCGGTGAAGTATGCGGTGTTGTCGAGAACAAGGACGCTCCCGTTCACCGGCCAAACGGATTCTACCTGACCGCGCGAGACGATGAGGCGTTCTTCAGGGCAGGCAAGGAAACGCCACACGAGCGCTCCATCCGAGGCGCGCAGGGCGTGAACCGAACCGTCACGGCATCCGCACAGGACCAGTCCCTCGTGAAGGGTGGGCGGAGAATCGACGCGGGCGTCGAAGGAGTACTGCCACAGAATGTCTCCCGAGGTGGCGTCCAGGGCATGGAGCCTGTGGGCATCCACGGAGGCCACGTAGAGGCGGTTGTTGGCGACTACGGGGCTGGTGAGCGGTCCGGTCAGTTGCGTGGACCAACCGAGGAGCAGTTCGGGATCGATCTTGAGTGCGGAGCGGCCCGAACGGGCCCTGTCGTGGCGGTACGTCGGCCAATCGCCGCTTGCATCCCCCTTGGGATCCGCCGGAGCTTTCCCGTAGGCAGGACCACGAACAAGTGTGCGGTCCTTCGGATTCGGTGACGGGCGCGAACCGGGCGCAGCGTTGAGCGCCATCAACCCGGAGAGCTTGGCGCGAATGTAGCACGCACAATCGTGTGGGGGCGCGTAGAGCAGACCATTGGCAGGCATGATGCCGTAGAAGCAGCTTCCGCGCACCCAATGGTGAGCGGCCACGGCGCCCGTGTCCGTGTCGAGGAACTCGATACCGGCCCTAGCGGCGAGCACCGAGTTCCCGACCACCTTCATCTGATGGCAGCGGTGATGCTGGAATCTGAACCCGTACTTTCCCGTCAGCCGCTTGTTGACCACTCCGGTGAGGGGGTCGTAGGCGTTGAAGTCGATATTGTCGTCGAGAGGACGCCAAAGGTTCATCTCCGGGTCGGGTCCCCATAGGTGCCCATTGAACCCGAAGAGATCGACCGGGACGGAGTAGTTGGACGGCGCGTAGTCGGCACGCCACAGTTCACGACCGTCCTGGGCCGAAAGCACGTTGATCTGCCGGCCTCCCGCGAATGCGACGACGTCCTCGTACACGATGAGCGTCGGGGCGAATTGGGGTGCCAGGAGGATGGTCGATTTCTCCGCCCCCGGGCTGTCCGGGTTGGCTTTGTCTCGATATCCGATCTTCTGGCCGGTGGGCGGCGAGGTCCAGCGAGGCATGCCGCTCTTGAGGTCAAAGCTCTTGATGACCTTGCCGTCATGGTAGACGACTTGTTGCGCATCGGCCGCCAGAGTCAGGGGAAGGACCATTTCCGCGGGGTGCTTCCAGAGAAGCAGCCCGGTTTCGGGGTTCACGGCGACAACGTGCATGCTCTCGTGTTGCCCGCGCCGTATCCCGGCAGGTGTGTTGGGATTCAGGAGCACCACGAGGACGCCATTCGAAACGATGAACTCCTCGGCCTGTGCCGTGTCACTCAAGAGACGAATCGACTCTCCTGTAGCCGCATTGAGGACGCTGACCGGGGCAAACTCTCCCAATGTGGCGTAGACCTTGTCGCCGACGGCCACCAATCGGCGACCGACTTGGGCGGGGCCGACCTTCTTGCCGCCACGCGCGCCCCCCCAGCTTGGCAGTACGCGCCGCCAGAGTTGGATACCGTTGTACGCGTCGCGCGCGATGAGCGACCAGGTGCGTTCTGAGGAAGCGAAGTGCGAGTCGTCGAGAATAAAGAAGATGCGCCCTTGTGCCGAGACCAGGCTGCTGGTCTTCACACCCCGGTTCCATCGCGGGGTCGCTTCCCACTGAAGGTGTCGCGGAGGCCCAACGCGCTGGTCTTTGCTGGCGGCGTTGCCGGTGCTGTCGTACCGGGTATGGGACCATTCGTCGATGTCTGCGGGTCGGGGTTTGCGGTACATCTCCAAGGCCCCGTCGCGCCGAACCCAAGCCACGCCGTGGGGAGCCAGGACGCGGTCGACCTCGGTTTGGTCGACAAGGGCGCCTTCGTTCAGAACGAGGAGCAAATTCACCATTGCGTCGGCGTAAGGGAGGTACGGAGACTGCCACAAGGTTGCGGACACGCGACCGTAGGCGTCTGCATCGCGGATTTGTGTGCGCACGGTGTCGAGTGTCTCATGGTCCCGGACGAGGCCATGCACCAGGACATTGGGCGACTTGGACAGAGACAGGGGCAGGGACGCGTTCTCAAGTCCTGCATGGACAATCAACCCACCGTGAAATCCGCTGTCGGCGATGATGCGCTGGGCGTCAAGGGGAGGCGGCTGTTGGGCTGTGCTGGGATTTGTCAGGGCGAGCCCAAAGATGAGTGGACCTACGATGGCCGCAAGAACGATGGACCGGCCGTGGCCGAAGCTGCGCCGCTGCTGCATAGAAGACTCTCTCCGTGTTGCATGTGTGTAGCGTCAGGTCTCGGGAATAGGATACCTGCGCCAGGGGGCGGGATTCGAGGGGAAGAAATTGTGCAGATTGATGGAGATTGGGAGATACGAGAAGACGTATGCGGTGTGGCGCGCCGGGTTCTATCGGCTGTGTAGTGGCGGTGAGGTGACGGCTGCATGATTCAACGCAGAGGCGCAAAGGACGCAGAGGTTCGCAGAGAGGGACCGAGTCTGAGCGATGCGGGGAACGGATACACAGATTTCTTATCTTGACCCTCCAATCTCCTAATCTCCAGCAATCTCCACATCTCCTTCTCTGGCCAAGCTATGCCCATCTGGCAGGGGAACGGACTTCGTTCCCTTGTGCAGAGTGCCCATCGGAAGCGGTGGGC
>JAAEQP010001153.1 GCA_024231375.1 bacterium
CGTGGACACTTCCCGCGGCTAACTTTGAACCGTCCGGGGTGAAGGCGAAAGAACGCACCCCGCCACTGTGCCCCTCAAGCGTCCGCCTGAGTGTTGTGATCGACGCGCTGGAGGAAATGTCGGGCGGAGTGAGCTTTTCCGACGAAGGCGATTCGGCGGGAGCAGTGGGCTTATCCACCATGGCCTCGGGGGTGGGCTCTTCCGGCGAAGGAGGTGCGGCGGGGGCAGGCTCTTCCGTCGCGGGTGCCGCGGGCGGAGGATCTGCTGGGATCTGTGCGGATTCATCCGTGGCCACGTTCCAGAGTTGCACCGTCTTGTCTTTACTCCCCGAGGCCAACGTTGAACCATCCGGACTGAAGGCGACAGAATTCACGTTATCGGTGTGCCTCAGCGTCTGCAATTGCTTTCCCGTGCCCACGTCCCAGAGTTGCACCGTATCGTCCCAACTCCCGGAGGCCAACAATAAACCGTCCGGGCTGAAGGCGACAGACTGCACTTCATCGGTGTGCCCCCTAAGCGTCCGCAACTGCTTTCCCGTGGCCACGTCCCAGATTCGCACTGTTTTGTCGCCACCTCCAATGGCCAACCTTGCGCCGTCCGGGCTGAAGGCAACAGACTTTACGTGAGGGTTAGCCCCCTTAAGCGTCTGCAACAGCTTTCCCGTGGCCGCGTCCCAGAGTCGCACGGTCTCGTCGCGACCTCCAACGGCCAACCTTGCACCGCCCGGGCTGAAGGCGACAGAATTCACCGGGCCGGTGTGCCTCTTGAACGTCCGCAACTCCGATCCCGTGGCCACGTCCCAGAGTCGTACCGTCTTGTCGTAGCTTCCCGAGGCCAACGTTGAACCGTCCGGGCTGAAGGCGACAGATTGCACCACATCGGTGTGCCTCTTGAACGTCCGCAACTCCGATCCCGTGACCACGTCCCAGAGTCGCACAGTCTTGTCTGTACTTCCCGAGGCCAACGTTGCACCGTTCGGGCTGAAGGCGACAGAATTTACCGACTTGGTGTGCCCCCCGAGCGTTCGCAACCACTTTCCCGTGGCTACGTCCCAGAGTTGCACGTTCTTTGCACCTCCCGAGGCCAACGTTGAACCGTCCGGGCTGAAGGCAACAGATAGCACGTCACTGCTGTGCCCCTTGAGCGTCCGCTCAAGGGTTGCGATCGACTCGCTTGAGTGCATTTCAGGCGGGGTGGACTTTTCCGACGAAGGCGGTTCGGCGGGGGCAGCGGGCTGAGGATCTGCCGGGATCGTTGCCGTTTTGCCCGGAATCACACCCCAGAATCGCACCGTCTTGTCCGCACTTCCCGAGGCCAACGTTAAACCGTCCGGGCTGAAGGCGACAGACTGCACTTCATCGGTGTGCCCCCTAAGCGTCCGCAACTGCTTTCCCGTGGCCACATCCCAGAGTCGCACGATGTTGTCGGCGCTTCCCGAGGTCAACGTTGCACCGGCCGGGCTGAAGGCGACAGAATTCACGTTATCGGTGTGCCTCAGCGTCCGCAATTGCTTTCCCGTGGCCACGTCCCAGAGTCGCACGGTCTTGTCCCAACTTCCCGATGCCAACGTTGAACCGTCCGGGCTGAAGGCGATAGACCACACCGAATTGGTGTGCCCTTCAAGCGTTCGCAACTGGTTTCCCGTGGCCGCGTCCCAGAGTCGCACTGTACCGTCGTCACCTCCCGACGCCAACTTTGAACCGTCCGCGTTGAAGGCGATGGATCGCACCAAATCGGTGTGCCCTCTGAGCACCCGTAACCGCCTTCCCGTGGTCGCGTCCCAGAGTCGTACGGTCTTGTCTTCACTTCCCGACGCCAACGTTGAACCGTCCGGGCTGAAGGCGACAGAACTCACCAACTTGGTGTGCGCCCAAAGCTTCCGCTCCGGCTTTCCCGTGGCCACGTCCCAGAGTTCCACCGTACGGTCGTTATTTCCCGAGGCCAACCTTGAACCGTCCGGGCTGAAGGCGACAGATTGCACGCCAAGGTTAGCCCCCTTAAGCGTTCGCTCAAGGATTCCGATCGATGCGCTGGGGTCAATGCGCGGTGGGGTGGGCTTTTCCGGCGAAGGCGGTTCGGCGGGGGCAGCGGGCTGAGGATCTGCCGGGATCGTTGCGATTTTGCCCGA
>JAAEQP010001154.1 GCA_024231375.1 bacterium
AACGGTCGTCTTCCAGCCGGGGAATTCCTTGCCCCTCCAGTCGACAGACTTGAACCCGTCCGGTGCGCCTGCCAGCGCCGGGGATTCGTAAGCCTTCATGCGGATTACCGCGTGCGGGCAAACCAGCGAGCAGAGACCGCACTGAATGCATACTTCGGAATCCCAAATGGGGATTTCCTGGGCGATAGTGCGCTTCTCGTACTTCGTCGTGCCGGTGGGGAAGGTACCGTCGACCGGCAACGCGCTGACGGGCAACTCGTCGCCCCGGTTGGCGATCATCGTACCCAGCACGTTCCGGACGAACTCCGGCGCGTCGGCCGGTACCGGCGGGATGCGATTGTGCGTGGCAGTGACCTTATCGGGTATGGTGACTTCGTGCAGCGCGGCCAGGGCGCCGTCGACTGCCGCGTTGTTTCGCTCGACAATCTTGCCGCCACCCTTCTTGCCATAGGTCTTGAGGATGGCATCCTTGATTCGGGCGATTGCCTCTTCCTCGGGCAGCACGTTGGCCAGCTTGAAGAAGCAGGTCTGCATGACCGTGTTGATCCGCACGCCCATCTCCGCCGCGCGGGCGACCTTGTAGGCGTCGATCACGAAGAACTTGATC
>JAAEQP010001155.1 GCA_024231375.1 bacterium
ACAAATCTGTTGCCGTCACGGACGCGTCCGGGTGTCGTGCGGCCATGATGGTGGCAGCAACAGCGGAGCCGCATCCGACCTCCAGAATCGGCCCGTCCGTGTAGCACGTGTCCGCGTGGTCCGCGAACAGATCGTACAACGGCCGCAACCGTGGCGTGATCAGAAGATCATACAGAAAGGTCTCCCACCACGACCAAGCTCCCACGATGTGCTTCATCGATTCTCCGGGGTTCACGGATGGCATCGGCGGTGTCCACCCGTACATACGTTAGACCAGCCAAAGCACGCGCTGGTTACACCCTTCGCCCCGGCTCTGTTGCGAGCCGCTACTGGCGATGATACCATTGTGCGCGTAGATGCGGGGGAGAAATCGCGGAACGCGGCTGTCTCTCTGCGCCATCCCTATGGGCCGAGGTTAGGATGAACTCGATTCCCGAACGACTTACGCACGCGTTTCGGCTCCCTGTCACGCGAGCGCTGCTTGCCCTGATGTTGATCGTGTGCCTGGGCGCGATCTTCAACGCCGACGGTGCCTTCTTCAAGTGGGGCACGCATCGTGACATGCTGCGGGGATCATCCGTATACGCCATTCTCGCCTGTGGTATGACCATCGTCATCATATCGGGAGGTATTGACCTCTCGGTTGCCAGCGTACTTGCCCTGACCGCGGTGGTGTTCTCCATCCTCACGATTCGTTGGTCGTGGTCACCGTGGCTGGCGATCCCCGCGTGCTTGGCGGTGGGTTCCGCATGCGGCGCAGTCTCGGGCAGCCTGATCGCTCGGTTCTCGATTCAACCGTTTATCGCCACCCTCGCAATGATGGTGTTCGCCAGCGGCCTGGCCAAGTACGTATCTGGGGGTGAGAAGATATTCGCGGTCGTAAGAAACGAGGACGGGGGCCTCGACCCAGTCGATCTGCCTGCCATCTTCGACATGATCGACTCGCGCATTCTAGGCGGCAACCTTACGGTCGTAACAGTCATCTTCCTGATCTGCCTTCTGGTCTGCTGGGTGCTGATGACGTGGCTCCAACCGGGGCGCTACGTCTTCGCCGTGGGTGGCAACGAGGAAGCGGCCAAGCTGTCCGGCGTGCCCGTCGGGATCGTCAAGCTGTTGGCCTACGGGATGAGCGGGTTCTTCTCTGCCGTGGCGGGCATTTGCCAGGCGGCGCAGGCAAAGCAGGGGGATCCCGAAACCGGCTTGGGTTACGAACTGAATGCGATTGCCATCGTCGTCATCGGCGGCACGAATCTCAGCGGTGGCCGTGGTAGCGTCCTGCTCACCCTCGTTGGGGTACTCATCATCGGGTATCTAGACAAGATCCTCAGTATCAATGCGGTCGGGGACGCTGGCCGCGACATGCTTACAGGTGTTATCATTGTTGGCGCTGTTCTCATGCAACGCGGAAAACGCTAAAGCCTCCAGCCTCAAACGAATAAGGGTCAAGCCAAATGACGACACGAATCGGGTTCACGCTGATGATGGTGGCCGTGTGCGGACTCGTTGCGGGATGCACGCCATCGAGTGACGACGGAGGCGCCCAAGATCCGAGCTCTCAGGAGGGTTCAGCCCCGACCGCTGAAGCGAAGACGGTGTGGACCCTTGGCATGAGCCAGTGCAACCGGGGCGAGCCCTGGCGCGTACAGATGGACGCCGATATTCGCGCGGCCGCGGAGGCCCGGGACGACGTGGACGTGGTGTTCAAGGACGCCCAAAACGACGCACTTCGGCAGCGCACGCACGTGGAGGAGTTTGTCAGCGCCGGTGTGGACGCCATCCTCATCAGTCCCAAGGAAGCCGCGCCTCTCACGGACCCCGTGGCCAAGGCCTACCAGGCAGGCATTCCGGTCATCGTCCTGGACCGCCGCGTGTTGCGCGACCAGTACACCTGTTTCATCGGCGCGGACAACAAGAAGATCGGCGAGGCCGCCGGCCGTTGGATCGCGGAGACGCTGGGCGGCACGGGCAAGATCGTCGAGTTGAAGGGGCTCATGACCAGCACTCCCGGGCAGGACCGCAACAGCGGGTTCCGCAAAGGCATCGCCGGATCCGGTCTCGAAGTGATCTTCGAAGCCGACATGCAGTGGCTCGAACCCAATGCCCGCAAGGAAATGGAGTCGGCCCTCGCCCGCTACGACCAGATTGACCTCGTCTATGCCCACAACGATCCCGCCGCCCACGGCGCCTATCTCGCTACGAAGGCTGTGGGCCGCGACGAGGAGATGTTGTTCGTTGGCATCGACGCGCTTGCCCAGGAAGGCCAAGTGTACGTGAAGCAGGGCATCCTCGACGCCTGTTTCGAATACCCGACTGGCGGCAAGGAGGCGGTTGAGACCGCCGTGGCGATCCTCAAGGGCGACGACGTTCCGAAGGAGATCGTGTTGGCGTCCCGGTTCTTCACCCCCGAGAACGTGGAAGCCGGCGGCGAATGGATTGGAGAACCCCAAACGGCCTCCCCGGCGGTGCCCGCCGCCTCGGAAGGCAGTTGATTCGGCAGGTGACGGACACGGTGCGAAAATTACTTCTGAGGAAACGCGTTGCCTTGTCGCGCCCGGTGTTGCTCGTGGGGCTGGTGGCCCTCGCGGGATGCGCCGAGAGCATCCAAGACCAGGCCGCCCGCGGCAACGTCGAGGCCGTGCGCGCCATGATCGACGGCGACCCGGACCTGCTCAACGCGCGCAACCACCGCGGCAAGACGGCGCTCCACATGGCACTCAGCAGCGATCACGACGAGGTGATCTCCCTGCTCATCGAGCGCGGGGCCGACGTGAACGCACGCGACAATACAGGCATGACCCCTCTTCACGTGGTGGCGTGGTACTGCGTCCGAAAACGCGCAGGCCAACTCCTGGAAGCCGGGGCCGACATAGAGGCGAAGGACGACTTCGGCGCGACGCCACTGCACATCGCGGCGCGCGAGGAACGGCTTGCCATGGTCCACTATCTCGGCAAACACGGCGCCGAATTGGAGGCCAAGGACGGAAAAGGAAGAACCCCCCTCGACGTGGCGCGCGAATCTGGCAAGCAAGAGGCCGTGGTCCTGCTCAAGGAGTTGGCCGCGGGCAAGTGGTGACGACATGACGCGTTTCGACGTGGAACCAAGAAGGACGACAACCCGACGATGACCCGAACAAAGGTGACCATATATACCGACGGCGGATGCGTGCCCAACCCCGGGACCGGAGGATGGGGCGTGGTCCTTCTGTACGCCGAGAAGACGAAAGAGCTTTCCGGCGGCGAACACAACACCACCAACAACCGTATGGAACTGACCGCGGCCGTGGAAGGGCTGGAGGCGCTCAAGCGCCCGTGCTCGGTAATCCTGTACACGGATTCGAAGTACCTCCAGCAGGGCATCACGAGTTGGCTTCCCAACTGGAAACGCAACGGCTGGCGCAGGAAGGGCGGTCAACTCAAGAACGTCGACCTGTGGCGCCGGCTCGACGAACTGAGCCAGCACCACGACGTGAAATGGAACTGGGTTCGCGGCCACACCGGACACCTGTACAACGAGCGATGCGACGAACTGGCCGGAGCCGCCATCCGAATGCTCGGCAAAGGGCTCTAGACGGCGCCCGCCAGACAACGGACTCAGAACAAGGCATAGCGCAACACAATGGCGAACAAGCGAAAGGCGCATGAGGGACTGCCCCTCTACCTGATCCCGATCCTCATCGGGTTGTTCGGCGTGCTCTTTGCCCAGACGCTCACCACCAACCCGATCCTCCAGATCATCGTGGTCCTGGTTTCGGTGGCAGCGCCTCTGTTCGCCGGCGGCAACCTGCTGGCACGCGTCTACAGCCGTGGCTATCAACGGTTCGTGCTCCTCGCTGGCGTGATGATGCTTGTCGTAGGCGCCATGGTTACGGTCGTGCATCTGTCCAGCGGCGTCGTGGACTTCTCCGAAGTGCCCGAGGAAGCGCGCAACCTGTCGAAGTGGATCGGCCTGGTAAGCCTATTGACGGGCGTGTTCGCCGTCATGTTCACCGTCATGGGGCGTGAAGAAGAGATCGAAGAGATCAGCCAACAACTCCGCTATCTCGCCGAACAGATGAGCGAAGGCTTTGTCCTGATGAAAGTGGACGGGACCATCAGCCTCGCCAACGAGCGGTTTCTGGAAATGGCCGGCCTCGACGCCGACGAAGTGCTGAATCAGGACAGCCGACAGTTGGCCGAGCGTATGCAACTCAGCGCCATGCTCCCCCACATCGACAGGCGCAAGAAAGGGGTCGCTTCCGAATACGAGATCACCTGGCCGCGCGACGGAAGGGAGCGCCGCTTCTGGGTCAGCGGCACCCCCATATTCAACCGCATGGGGCAACTTGCCGGGACACTCGCCACCCTCCGCGACGTCACTGACCAGCACGAACTATCCCAGCAGCTTGAAGACTACGCCCAGGGCCTGGAACTCCTCGTCCGGGAGCGGACCGATCAGCTTCACGGATCCGAAAAGCGGATGCGCAATCTGCTCCTCCACATGAACGAAGGATTCCTCACCGTCGACTCCCGATTCCGCATCAGGTTCGCCAACGAACGCATCTGCGGCCTGCTCCAATCTTCGGAGCAGGAACTGCTCGACAGCGATCTGTTGGAATTCATCGATCCCGGAAGCCGCGGCCGGTTCTTGCAGCTCATGGACATTGCCACCGCCCAGACCGGCCGCCGGGCCCATCAGGAACTCAACCTCGTCCGGCGCCGCGGGGTACCTGTCCCCGCTCTTCTGGCCGTGGCCCCCGTCGAAGAGTCCGCCGGCGAAGCAGCCGGCTTCTCCGTTGTCGTGACCGACCTGCGCGAGCAGAAGCACATGCAGCATCAGTTGGAAGTGCGCGCCGGCGAGTTGGAGGACGCCAACGAAGAGCTACGCATGCTCGACCGCGCCAAAGACGGCTTCCTGACCAACGTCAGTCACGAACTCCGCACTCCCCTGAGCACGATCCAGGGCTACGTGGAAATGCTCGAATCGGGTAGTCTCGGCGGTCTCGACGGCGCACAGGAAACGGCGGTCGGCGTCATGTCCCGAAACCTCGAACGCCTCGGCCACCTCATCGAGGAGATGATCGAGTTCAGTCGCATGGAGACCCGAGGCCTGGTGCTGACTCGCACGCTCTTCTCCATGGCCCAGGTTGTCGAGGAATGCGTCGCCTCCGCCAAACCCGAAATCGTGCTCAAGGAACTCAGCACAAGCGTCCATGTCCCCGACGACCTGCCTCCGGTATGGGGCGACCGCAAGCGCATCGGCCAGGTCCTCACGATACTCCTGGCCAACGCGGTGAAGTTCACGGATTCAACCGGCATGGTTCAGATCCACGTCGCCCGGGACGATCAGGGAGCCGTCACCCTGGCCGTGCAGGACACGGGCATCGGGATAGACCCGGCCTATCGCAAGAAGGTGTTCGACAAGTTCTTCCAGATCGACAGCTCTCTCTCCCGCCGGTACGAAGGCGCCGGCATCGGCCTGTCCATCGCGACGAGCATTGCCGACGCGCACGGAGGCGCTATCCGGCTCGAAAGCGTTCCCAACGAAGGGAGCACGTTCTCCCTGATCCTTCCCGGCGCCGCCTTCGCCCTTCCCTCCCAATCCGCCCCCACACCCTCGCTGGACGGTGTCCCGGTTCTCCTTGTCACCGAAGAGCCCGTCCTCAGCGCCGCTCTCACCCAGGTTCTCCAAGCAGCGGGCGCCCTGGTTACGACCACCGACAAGGGGTACGAGGCCGTGCGGCTCGCGGGAGAAGACACGCCCGCCCTCATCATGGTCGACGAAGTGCTGTCGGACCTGAGCGGATCCGCCATCGTGTCGCGCATCGGCCAACTGCCCCAATGCCAGGACACGCCCCTTGTCCTCTTCACCGGCAGCGACTCGCCCATGGGCTTCTCCCACGCCATTATGGATCCACAGACCCGCTATCTCAGGAAACCGTTCACGGCCGAAGCCGCCATCGCCGAGGCCTGCGCAGCGTGTCAGGGCGAGCCGTCTCCCGCCGTCCAGGACCCTGTGACGCCCTTCGCGGCCGTGGAAGAGGACGACTACCCCCACGCCCTGGTGATCGACGCGGACGCAGACCTCCTCGAATGGATCGAGATGGCCCTTTCGCGCCGACGTGTCGAATGCCAATGCGCCACCGACCTCAGTCAAGCCATCGAACTGGCCGAACGCACACCGCCCGACGTCATCTTCGTCGACGCCGACCTTCCTGCCGACAACGGCATCGGCCCGGTTCAGATCCTGAAGAGCTCGTCCGTTACCCAATCCGTACCCATCTACCTCCTTGCGGGCATGGGGCGCCAGACAACCGAAACCGGTGTCCAGGGCGTTCTCCGAAAGCCTTTCCGCATCAAGCAAATCGCCGACATCGTCTTCACCGGCGAGTAGCCGTAGGCCCTTCTGCTTCGCCTCAGTGATCCCCAGTCTCCACTCAGGCGCATCCGCGACCACAAGTGGCGCCGGAAAGCCGTCGACTCCGCCGAATGGGCTGTGGTTCCCATCGCATACGAGACCGGTTTGGACCCATTCTTCCCCCTCTCGCAGCGGGAGAGGGCTGGGGTGAGGGGTCTTGCAGCCCCCTGGATTGTGTCTGATTCCCACACCAGGGCGCACTGAGCGTCTTCGTTCCAGCCGGTTGTGCGTGCTTTGGGCTTCTGCTATTCTTCACCATCCGTTGGCATCGGTGTCGGGACGCAGGATGGACGCGGTCCTACGTGCGGTTCGGCCGAACAGCAGAGAGGTACCAAGCGGTGAAAAAGGCACGCGACAAAAAGGGGAAGACGGCACAAGGGTTCAGTACCCGCGCCATTCATGCGGGCGAAGATCGTCTCCGTTACGCGGACTCCATCACGACCCCCATCGTCCAGACATCAACCTTCGCATTCAAAGATTCGAAGGAGATCGAGGCCTATACAAAGGGTGGCAAGGCCCGGTTCGAGTACGGCCGCTACGGCAACCCGACCGAGTTGGTCGCGGAACGGCGGCTGGCCGCGTTGGGCAACGCCGAAGATTGCGTCGTCTTCGGGTCGGGCATGAGCGCCATCATCACGACGATTCTGGCGTTGGTGCGTAGCGGCGACCATATCGTCATCACCGACGACGCGTACAAGAAGACCCTCGAGTTCTGCAGCGCCTATCTGCAACGATTCGGCGTGGACTGCACGATTGTGCCCTTCGGCGACTACGAGGCGCTGGAACGGGCCATCACGGAGAAGACGCGGTTCATTTTCTCGGAATCGCCCACAAACCCGTATCTGAACATTTTCGACCTGGAACGGCTCTATACCATCGCCAAGAAGCACAAGGTGCTCACCCTAATCGACGCCACATTCAGCACCCCCCTCAATCAGCGGCCCCTGGATTTCGGTGTCGACCTCGTGCTCCACAGTGCCACCAAGTACCTCGCTGGACACAACGACATCCTGGCGGGCGCAGTGCTGGGACGAACTGAGTTGGTGGACGAGATCCGAGCGTTGCACAAGGCCACCGGCGGCGTCATCGATCCCCATTGCTGTTATCTGTTGCTGCGCGGGATGAAAACGTTCTCCCTGCGCGTTCAGAAACATAACGAAACGGCCATGACGGTTGCTCAGGCCCTGGAAGCGCACCCGGCCGTGAAGCGGGTGTACTACCCGGGGTTGGAGAGCCATCCGCACTACGACATTGCGAAGGCGCAAATGTCGGGGTTTGGCGGCGTGGTGAGTTTCGACATGAAGGGCGGGATGCGTGAGGCCAAGCAGTTCTTGGACCACTTGAAGCTGTGCTACATCGCGCCGAGCCTGGGCGGCGTCGAGACGTTGATCACCCATCCCGCGAGCGTCAGCTACTACGACTGCACCCGCAAGGAACGGTATGCCCTGGGCATCACGGACACGCTAATCCGCCTGGCCGTGGGCGTGGAGGACGTCGAGGACATCCTCGGCGACCTGGACCAGGCCTTGCGCTATTGTCAGAAAGCGCGGCCGAAACGGGCGTCGAAGACCAAGTAGACCGACCGGAGTGAGGACGGGGCATGTCCGAAGAAGGTTCCGTAGGCATCGTCGAGACGCAGTTCTTCACGTTCGCCGAATCGCCGAACGAGATGGAGTTGGACTGTGGCCGGCGCGTCGGACCGGTCACCCTAGCCTACGAGACCTACGGTGAACTGAACCGCGACCGAACCAACGCTATCTTGATTGTACACGCCCTGTCGGGCGACGCCCACGCCGCGGGATACCATGCGTCCGCGGACCGGAAACCCGGCTGGTGGGACAGCATGATCGGGCCGGGCAAGGCATTCGACACCACCAAGTATTTCGTCATCTGTTCGAACTGTCTGGGCGGATGCCAGGGATCTACAGGCCCGTCGTCGCTGGATCCCGTCACGGGGCGGCCCTATGGCATGTCTTTTCCCATCGTAACCATCGGCGATATGGTGCGTGCGCAACGGCAGTTGCTGGACCATCTCGAAATCGAAAGCCTCCTGAGCGTCGCGGGTGGGTCCATGGGCGGCATGCAGGTGCTGGAATGGACCACGCGGTACCCCGAAATGGTGCGTTCGAGCATGGTGATCGCCAGCACGGCCGTCCAGAGCGCCCAAGCCATCGCCTTTGACGCGGTGGGCCGACACGCCATCCAGGTGGACCCGGCCTTCGCCGAGGGCGACTACTACCCGGAACGGGACCAACCCTTCCAGGGACTGTCCGTGGCGCGCATGCTTGCCCACATCACCTACCTGTCGGACGAATCGATGCGCGCGAAGTTTGGCCGAACCCTGCGCGAAGCCGAAGACTACAGCTACGATTTCGACAGCGAGTTCTCGGTGGAAACGTACCTGGACTACCAGGGCGAGCAGTTTGTGAACCGGTTCGACGCCAACAGCTACCTCTACATCACCAAGGCATTGAATTACTTCGACCTCACCCGCGCCTACGGCTCGCTCGACGAGGCCATGGAACGGGTGCAAGGAAAGACGCTGGTCCTGTCCTATTCGTCGGACTGGCTGTTCCCTCCCTATCAGTCGGAGGCCATCGTCCATTCGCTCATGCGCCGGAAGCGCAACGTGACCTACTGCAACATCCAGTCGGCATACGGCCACGACGCGTTTCTGCTCGAAGTGGACGTCATGCGCAAGATCATCGGCGGATACCTCGATCACACCTACCGGGAACACCGGCTCGAACGCCAACTCCGGGTCGAGGTGGATTCGGAAGCCGATCTCGGTCCGCCCACGGCATTGAGCCAGAGCATCTACGACAGCCATCGCGTGGACTACGATCTTATCTGCAACCTCGTCGACACAGGCAGCCGCGTGTTGGATGTGGGCTGTGGCGACGGCGAATTGCTGGAACGCCTCATCGTGGAGAACCAGGTCGACGGCATGGGTATCGAAGTGTCGCAAGGCAACGTAGTGAGTTGCGTGCGACGGGGCATATCGGTGGTCCAGGCCGACGTGAACGACGGATTGGAGGCCCTGCCCGACCAGAGCTACGACTACGTGATTCTAAGCATGACCTTGCAGGTGATACGCAAGACCGAACTGGTCTTGAGCGAAATGTTGCGGGTCGGACGCAAGTGCATCATCAGCTTCCCCAACTTCGGGTTCTGGAAGGTGCGCGGGAAGCTGCTGTTGTCGGGGCAGGCGCCCATCACGCGCAACCTGCCCTATTCGTGGCACACCAGTCCCAACCGCCACGTCCTGTCCATCAAGGACTTCCGGCACTACTGCACCAACCACAACATCCGCATCGAGCGGGAACTCCCCCTCACCAGCCGCGGCGCCGCCTGGGCCGCCCCCCTCTGGCCCAACCTCTTCGCCGACGAGGCCGTGTTCGTCATCACGCGTTCAGAGGAGTAAGGCGGATTCACTGGCTGACCGAATGATGCGCGCATCAAGTCTCACCGTCCAGTTCGACGGTCTCCAAAAAGACCGCCAACCCCTCAAGGTACAGACGGCCTGAGTTGTACCAACCGTCATTGTGGTTTCCCTGAATCTCCAGGAAAGTCTTAGGCTCGTTGGCGAGTTCAAACAGACCGCGGCCATGGGCGTAGGGCACAATGTCGTCTTGGGGACTGTGGACGACGAGGATAGGACACGCAATGCGCTGAATCTTGTCGGCGTTGTCGAACTTGGTGCGAATGACGAGCGTCACGGGCAGAATGGGCATCATATCGTTGGCCATCTTGCGGACGGAGAGAAAGGCACTCTCCAAGATGACCGCGGCGGGCTGCACTTCGGTGGCGAGTTGGCACGTGGGACCGCCACCGAGGGACCGCCCGAACAACACGATGCTCTCGGGCGCGACACCCTGTTCTTCGGTGAGGAACCGCCAGGCCGCGCGGATGTCGGCGTAGCATCGTTTCTCGGAGGGGCGGCCGGAACTGCGGCCGTAGCCGCCGTAGTCGTAGATGAACACGTTGAACCCCAGCGCGCGGAACACGGCGACGGATTCAAGGCGGTCAGGAATGCACCCGGCGTTACCGTGGGAAAACAGGATGGTTCCACGAGGGTTCTCGACGGGCATGTACCAACCGTGGGTGGCGTGGCCATCGTGACTGAGCATCACGTCATCGTATGCCCAACCGAAAGGCTGATCGCCCGGCGTGCGCCACATGGAACCGCCAGCGGGAAATATGACCTTGTTCTGTCCGAACAGAATCAGCAGAAACAGGCCCGCGGCGATGGGAACAAGGTACTTCGCGACAAACCACAGCATGGTTACCGGCACTCCCCTTCCCCGCTGTTTGCCGACAGCGAGGCTATCGTCGTGTTTGGGATTCCCTTGCATCAGTCAGGGACTCACTCCGCGGGCTCTTCGTGTTTGCGGACCGCGATCTGTTCGAGTTTCCAGTCTTGCTGGGGGGTCAGGCTGACAGCGCAGTCGTACCGGAACGGGTGTACCTTGCCGTCCCTGCCGGTGACGTCGAGGGGTCCTTCAAACCGGTACCACCCCAGGTGTCCCTCGTGCATACGCGGCCCCCAGTCCACCTCTCTCACCCGGCCCCCGCGCAGTTCGCCCAGCACATAGCGTTGCGCCGCTTCATACGCGTCTTCCAACTCGCGGGCCTCGTCGCGTGTGAATGTATCCATGCCGTCCGGCTCCGGTCCCTCGGGTGGCAAGCCGCCTCCGGACCGCATGAGGCCTACCAGTCCGCCAACGAACAGGAGCAGAACCACGACGGCCGCCGCCGCCATACGACGGCGCACAACGATCCGGTCGTAGATTGGTGGGCCTCCATCAAACGCCACAGGTGCGATTCTCCCTCAATGGCCCCTCGTCCTCAGCCACGCCCACGGCATACCCGGCCAGCCACAGCACGGGTCCGGCGATCAAAGTGACGATGAACGTCACAGCCGCCCCGCCTTGAACCGTCATGGCCACGAGACCCGCCAAAGCGCCAAGGGCAACCGCCCCGCCGGATCCTCGTGATGCATGGTACACCGAACGCGACAGGGCCGCCAACCATCCCAAGAACAGGCTCGTGCCGAGGATGCCCGTTTCGGTGAGGATCATGACGTACTGGTTGTCGTAGAACCGGCGATGGGCCGCGCCGAGACCGAGGCCGAGTATGGGGCGGGCTGAGAAGGCGGTCAGCGCGGCTTTCCAGTGGACGAACCGGTCGTACAGGGACCCGCCTGGCTCGGTGACCGCATCCCACCATGTGCCGGGGATCATGATGAACAGAAGGCCAAGGGCGGGCAACAAAACCGCCATCCACAGGGGACGAAGCACCATTCCGAGGCAGCACAGGCCCGCGGCAAGGGCAGGCAACGCTTCGCGGGAACCCGCCCCGGGCAGCGCGGCCACGCTGGCCGCGGCAAGGCAAACCCCAAGCACACGCCAGCGTGGGACACGCACGAGGGCAAGACCCACAAGTGCGCCAACCACCAGGAGGCCCGCCGCGTGGTTGGCTTGCCCGTCGAACAGTCCCCGCTCGAAAGTGCGGTAGTTCCATACGGCCCGTGCGATGGGAGACGTTTGCTCGGCGATACCGTATGCGGCGAAGGCGATGAGAGGCAGAGCCCATGCGTAGATCCCCCATTCCTTCAAGCGTGGCGCGCCGGAAGCCGCGCAGACGAAGACGAGTCCCAAGTAGACGAACTGGGCAATGGCGGGCACGGCCATCTGCCACGAAGCCACGGTGCCGTGGATCAGTCCGGCGCCGGTGCTGATGAGCGCAGCAGTTCCGAACAGAAACAGGGGTTTCAACGCGGGGGGAGCGACGGAGTGGTTCGTAAGCGCATGCCGGACAGCCGCGCCGAGTATGAGGGCATGATCGATTCGCACAAACACGGATTCGTCACCTACCAGCGACAGGACCAGCTTCGGCGTCCAAATGGCGGCGACCGGGTACAGTGCGAGAGCAAGGGTGGGCCAAGCGTGAGCAGCGGCCGCGGTGACAAGGAGTGCAAGCAAAGGCCAGGTGAAAGCGGACGGAAACGCGAAGCTTGCGCATACGGCGACGGCCACTGGGACGCAGAGGACCCAGGCGCGGCGACGCAGAACGCATAGGGCTCTTGATGTGTCGAAGACGGCGCACGGCGCGGAGCACGTGTGCCACCAGGACGCGATTCTCGACCCGGCGGCCACGGACGCGGCTGCCCGCCACGCGAGGCTGCCGTCAATCAGGTTCATGGGCTGTCGTCCGCGATGCGCGCCACGTTTCCTTCGATGACGCAGGCGTCGGTTTCGATGCGCACTCGTTGTCCCGGAAGGAGAAGGATGTTTCCGAACACCAGACGTCCGGCGCTATCTTTGGCGACGCGCAACCGCATGCGCACGGTCACGAGACCGTCGGAATCGGATTCAGCGCTCACGATCTCGGCGATGGGAGTGCCCGTGCGCGGGTCGATTTGGGTGGCGCCGGGCACAGCCGGCTCAACCATCCACGCACGGCCAGGCGGCAGTGCCACGTCGGCGATGACCCACGTGTCGGCCTCCCCCGCCGAGTAGACCGGCGCGCTGCGCTCGGGCGCCATGATCTTCACATAGCCGACAACCCCGGCGAGCACCGCTACGGCACACAGGAAGAGATCCAGCAGATTCACTCTACCGAAGAGCCGTCCTTTGTCGTCAACGATTCGCATGGCGCCTCCTGTGAGGACCATCCTAGCGCGACAAGGCCCTCAGACGCCAGTCCAGGAAGGGTCGGCGGAATCCGGCCCGTCAATGCACGGGTGACGACTGCGGAGCTGTTGAAGAAGTCCTACCGCTGACGGGACCTGAACGACAGAGCCAAAGGAACCCCGAGAACAGAAGCGAAGAAGCGGGACCGACCCCGCCGAGCGAGGCGAGACGGGTCTGTCCCCGGCCCTCTTCGCGGGCTTCGCTAGCAGCTTGCCCCTTCTTCAACAGCCACACTGCCCCCCCCCCGCTCATCGCGGCCTAGGCGCAGCGCAGTGCCCCCGGTTCGGACGCACCCCCTTGGGCAAGAAGAGGGAAGGGCTCCGCCCTTCAGGCGGAGTGGTTGTACGATGTCGCTCGGAACCGGCAAGGAGCCCAGCTTCCCTCTCTGACACTGCCGACGCGCCATGAATTCAGCTCGTCGTTCGAATCCGACGGACAGGCGCCGATGTTCGGATCCGTCAAATACTCCGGATAGACGGCCGTGCCATCCGGGAACAACTCCAGGTACGTCGACGGAATGCAGGTTTCGTCGGAGTCGGACGTCTGTGTACATTGGGAGTGGCGGGAACTTCTCGCCCTTGGACTCGTTCGAGTACCTCCTGTAGACGATTCCCCACTGCTTCAGGTTGTTCTGACAGGATGCCCGGCGTGCGGCTTCGCGCACACGGGCAAGGGCCGGAAGTGGAATGGCCGCAAGAATACCGATGATGGTGACAACGACCAACAACTCAATCAGCCAAGCCCTCTGCTCTTCATGTTAGATTGCTCCCGTTCTCCACATTGCCTCACTCAGGAACCAGAAGCGCAAACTACCCAGAAATGGCAGAATCAATATGAAAGACGAGACAGCTTGCACACGAGGGACCCTGCATCACCCCCTTTCCAGGACCACTCCGCCATGGGATGCAGGATAGTACACTACACCGTGCAGTTTTCGGAGAAGTTGGCCACAGGAACCTCCGTCCCCACCGCCACAGCTACGCTAACTAGGAGGACCCAGTGTACACGGAAAGGCCAATCCAGTAGACCCCGCGATTCTCGGGCCGAATACCCGAGTTCGGTGGAGAACGAGGCCATCTGGGCCCTGATTGCCCCACCGCAGCACGACGGCCGTACGAAACAGAACTGGGGCGCGCCGTCGGGCGCGCCCCAGTCACTTCACCTCGAGGAATGCGGTTGGCGTCTACACGCCGTCGATGTTGCCGCTAATCACTTGGACCATGCCAGTTGACAGGGGAGTTTCCGAGCCGTACCGGAGGAACTGAACGTGACCATCCATGTACAGGACGTTGCAGCCACCGGGCACATGGTTCATCATGTCGGGATTTGCAGCCGAGACGTCGTCCCACATGATCCAGACTTCGCTCT
>JAAEQP010001156.1 GCA_024231375.1 bacterium
GGCCAGGGACAGACCCGTCTCGCTACGCTCGCTGGGGTCAGTCCCGGCGTTTTCGCTCCTGTTCTCGGGGATTCCTGAGGACCTCCCATACAGGCAAGAGCGCGGCTTCGTCTTTGCTATGCGTACGGGCTACTTGTCGGGTGTGTCTGCGCCCGCGGGTTTGCGCACCGTGAGGCGGCAACGGCCCTTTTCGCAACTCAGGATATCGTAGTCGACTTCGTAGCCGAATTCACGAATCATGGGCGGATAGAGCCACGCGCAGTGTTCGCAGTAGTCGGGATAGGGTTCCACGCGGCCAGTCTGGAACACCTTCTTCGCCGACGGACAGTCGTGCATGTCGATGACAAACATGTCGTCGTAGAGGGTCATGTGGTGGCGGCCACCTTCCTCGCCGAGGGTGTGGCTCCAGTACCGGTACATGCCCTTCAAACCCTCTTCGGCGATGTAGGCGCGCAGATTCGTGAGGAACTCTTCGCGAATCCCTTCCCAGAACTCGATGACCTTGTCTTTCCCGTCCCGTTCGTGGAGGTACCTGAAGAGTTCGCTGTAGACGTAGATGAATTCCGTGGAAGCAATCATGCCTTGTCCTCCGCGGCCTTGCGGAACCGCTGCACACACTGTCCCTTGTCTTGGTCGTAGTCCACCGTGGCCTCATACCCCGCGGCCTTGCACACGGCCGCGTTGACGAGCCGGGTATGCTCGCAATATTGCGTCGCGACGGCGTAGTCGTTTTCGATCATGTGATGAACGGCGGGGCACTTGTGTACTTGAAGCACCAAGGTGTCGCCGTCCATTTCCATGTCGAATTCGCCGTCTTCCATAGTGAAGATGCGTGTCCAGTGTTCTTCCAGAGCGGGAAGACCGCGCTGCTTGAGGTCCTCGACGAGGTCTTTGTACACCGTGCCCGCGAGGCTCGTGAAGAACTCGTTGACCCCGGCCTCGCCGTGGGTTCGTTCGAGGAACTGGATGCCGAAGCTGAGGGCTCCGTGGAAATCCTTGTGTACGTTGTCGTCCATGGATTCTCCTTTCTAGAAGTCGTTGCACACGGCGACGGGCTGCCCGGTGGCGGCCGATTCAACCGCGGCGAGACAGGTGGCGACGGTGCGTGCGCCTTCTCTGGCGTCGGTGACGGGTTGGCCGCCGTCGCGTATGTGAGACACGAGTTCATCGACCTCCCGCTGCACGTTGTGCGAACTGATGTCGACTGGCAACTCCCAGAACTCGTGCTTGGTGGCGTACTTGGTGGAATAGACCTGGATGGAGTCCGAGGTGTTGTCGCTGACGATGGTGCCGTGGCTTCCGTAGAAGCAGGATCGCATGGTGTAGGGGCGCCGGCACCCGATGGAACACATGACCTGGCCGATGACGCCGGACTCGAAGCGGAAGTTGGCCACGGTGCAATCGTCGACGGGCCAATCGGGGAGGGTCCGATGGTTGGCGTAGGCGTGCGCTTCGGCCACGTTGCCGGCGATCCAACGAACGAGGTCGACGGCGTGACACGCGCCGCCCACGAAGGGATACCGTTCGGGTCTGACACGCCAATCGCCTACGCCACGGGCATGTTCGTAGTTGTGGGCGTACTCGGATTCCACGAGGAAGAGGTCGCCAATCAGCCCGTCGTCGATGAGCGTCTTGGTGAGCGCGAAGCCCGGCGCGAAGCGGCACACCTGGCCCACCATGAAGAGGCCTGGAGCGGCATCGGCCGCGGCGACGATGGCTTCCAGGTCGTCCATGTTCAGGGCGAGAGGCTTTTCACACAGTACGTGCTTTCCCGCGGCGAGCGCGTCGAGGCAGTGCTGCCGGTGCAGTTGGTCGGGTGTGGCCACGGACACAATGTCCACGTCGGATTCGATGACGTCGCGATAGTCGGCGACGGCGCGTCCGGCTTCGCAGTCGCGCACGACGGTCTCCGCCTGGGTGCGGTCCGTGTCGCAGACGAGAACGAGGTCCGTGTGTGGATTCTTGGCGTAGGCCGCTGCGTGGGCACCGCCCATACGCGCACCGATGACGCCCGTTTTCAAGGTCATGCGTGTGTCTCCTCTGAGGTCGCTTCGAACTACGGATAAGGAACCCGAACCATAGCCGAACCGCAGGCGCTGCTCAAGCGAGACGGGGTGGGGAAGTCATCCTATTCAGTCCCCGCATCGGGCAGCAAGACCCCTCACCCTGCCCTCTCCCGTTGGGAGAGGGTAAGACGGCGGTACAAATCGGGGACATAGGTAACGCTCTGGACTATCGCTCTGGAACGGAGTCGCCAGACCGGTGAACGCGAAAGAGAGGGACAGACACGTCTGCGTCCACCTGCGGTGGACTCCGCTTGAGTCAGTCCCTCTGTTTCGCTCAGTCTCATCCGGCGATTGGGGCCGTTTATGGTGAACCGCTTCCCCGGACGGAGGGTGTCGGATACCATGGCCTCTGCGCCGAGGAATCCGGCGACAGAGCGAGAGCCATGGTGTCGGCGAAGCGCTGGCCCAGGGTCAGTTGCCCTTGGCTGGTGTAGTGGACATCGTCCGGCAAGACGGGGATGCCGTCGGTCGACACCATCCAGACGTTGGGGATCGCGTCGGGGTGTCCCGAGGCGTGGTCGGCATGGAGTTGCGAGAGCCGGACTTCGTCGCGGTTGGTGAAGCGCTCGGCGGGCGGTTCGTGGGGCAAGACTTGGCCGAACACGAGGGGGCACGTCTCGCAACCGATGTCCTCGATGAGGCGCTGATGAAATCTGCGCAGGTTCTTGGCGTAGCGTGCCGCGGACATGGGATTCTTGCTGTCCTGTTCGCCCTGCATCCAGACGATCCCGCGAACCGTGGCGTCCACGTCGTTCGACTGCAGCCACGCGAGGGCGCTTGTCACGGTAGTCATCATCTGTTGGTAGCACACGCCGACGTTGGGGTCGTCGCGTTCCTCACCGGGATGAAAGTTCACCCGGCGGGGGCCCGGAGGATCGCCGATCCATTTCTGGTTGTTCCAACCGGCATCGAGGGCCTTGCCGCTGTGGAAGAACTTCACGAGGTAGACGGGCCGTTCGCAAGCGGATGCCGTGGCGCGTGCGAACGCCAGTTCGGGTCCAAACGCATTGGGTTTGGCGCTGATGGGAGTGATGCCCGGTCGCAGGTCCTCGAATTGGTCGCCGTTCCAGAATTTGGCGCGCGGGATGGGACGCTTGAGGTCCTCGGCGATATCCGGGAGTTTGCCTAGACCTTGCATGTTGGATTGCCCCGTCAGGATGTACAGGTCGACGGGTTCCGGGTCGGCTGCTCCGCAAAGGGCGGCGACGGCAAATAGTAACGTGGTGTTCATTGGCTTCCTGTCTATGATTCCGCGGCCATTGCCTGAAACGCTCTGGTCCTATGTATATACTACCTGGGAGGAATCTATCCATTCGCGGGCGAAACGCCAAGAAACGGGGAAGAGATTGAATGATGCGTAGAGAATTTCTGCTGACGTTAGGCGCTGGGGCGATGGCATTGGCGACAAGCCGGAAGGCGGCTGCGGCACCATCGGCGTCAACCGGTCCCAAACCGAATATCGTGTATATCCTGGCGGACGACATGGGCTACGGCGATCCCCGTTGTTTGAACGCAGAATCCAAGGTGCCCACGCCGCACATGGATCGGGTGGCGCGCGAGGGGGTGTTGTTCACGGACGCCCATGCGCCTTCCGCGGTGTGTACGCCGACGCGCTACGGGGTGTTGACGGGGCGCTATTGTTGGCGGACGCGGTTGAAGAAGGGGGTGCTGGAAGGGTATTCGCCCGCCCTGGTCGAAGAGGGCCGCATGACGGTGCCGTCGCTGCTTCGCGACCACGGCTACCGGACGGCGTGTGTTGGGAAATGGCATCTGGGTCTCGGCAATCGGGGGGAGACCGACTACACGAAGCCGTTGACGCCTGGTCCGAACGATGTAGGATTCGACTACTTCTTCGGGATTGCCGCGTCGCTCGACATGCCGCCTTATTGCTACATCGAGAACGACCGGCCAACGGTGCCGCCGACGGAGGAGATCGAGGCATCGCCGCGTCCGAAATACTGGCGTGGGGGCGCTATCTCGCCCGGATTCAAGCATGAGGACGTGATGCCCGTCTGCACGCAGAAGGTGGTGGACTTCATCGACGACCACGTGAAGGAATCGCCCGACAGGCCGTTCTTCATGTACTTCCCCTTGAACGGACCGCACACGCCTTGGGTGCCGGTGAAGGAAGCCGAGGGCCGTAGCGAGGCGGGCGACTACGGCGATTTCGTTGCCCAGGTCGATGACACGGTCGGACAGGTGTTGGATGCGCTGGAACGCACGGGGCAGGCTGAGAACACGCTCATCATCGTGACGAGTGACAATGGATCGCACTGGACGCCGGAATTCATCGAGCAATGGGGACATCGCGCCAACGACGGGCTGCGCGGGCAGAAGGCGGATATCTGGGACGGCGGACATCGGATTCCGTTCCTTGCCCGGTGGCCGAAGCAGATTGAGGCGGGTAGGCGATCCGACGAGACGATCTGCCTGACGGACCTGCTCGGGACGTGCGCGGCTCTGCTTGGCGTGGAGTTGCCCGAGGATGCGGGTGAAGACAGCTACAACATTCTGCCGGCGCTTCTGGGCGAACCGCACGACACGCCCATCCGGGAAGCGACGGTCCACCATTCATTCAGTGGGATGTTTTCGATTCGCCAAGGGGAATGGAAGCTGGTGCTGGGACTGGGATCGGGTGGGTTCAGCGAACCGCGGCATGTCGACCCCGAACCGGACGGTCCCAAGGGCCAACTGTACAACATGGCGGGCGACATGGCGGAGAGCCGGAACATGTGGGACGAGCGTCCGGAGATCGTGGAACGCCTCACGGCCCTGCTGGAGAAGTACCGGCGGGAAGGGCGCAGCCGGGCGATGGGTTAGTCTGGGGAGCCGCGAGTAAGTGGGAAGCGAGGCTGTTGAGGGAGAGGGCGAGTCGCTCGCACAGGCCGCGAAAAAACCTGGGACAGTCCCGTCTGCATCCGCCTGCGGCGGACTCCGCTTGGTACAGTCCCGGTTTTTCGCTCCTTATCGTGCCCTCACCGGGGAATGACGCGGGGTTGGATTTGGGCGAGGCGCTTCAGATGCTTGTCGAGCCAGGCGTAGGCCAGTTCGCGGCTGTCGTGCAGGAAATGGTGGTACTGGCTCACGGTGTAGAACGCGAAGTTCTGTTGCACGCCGAGGATGGTGTAGAGGTCCGCGAGGCGCAGGTCCATCAGCATTCGCTGGCGGTGCGTGAGGGGCGAGCCACCGTACTCGTCGTTGAGCGATATCACGTCCAGGAACGGACGCGGCGCGACGAGGGCCATGACTTCGTTGATGTCGATGGCGGGCAGACGCCCGGCACGCAGGTCGTCGCGCAAGTGGCGCAGGTACACGAAGCAGCCGTCGTCTTGCGCGAGGGTATCCAGCGCGGTATTGAACTGCATGATTTGCGACCCGTGTATGCAAGCAGTGACGCGGATGCGGGGGTCGTAGGCGGCCAGGAAGAGGGCGATCAGGCCTCCCAGCGAATGACCGATGGCGCCGATACGCCTGGGCTTGACCTCGGGGAACGTGAGTAGCACATCAACAGCCACGGATGCGTCGTAGGTGAGTTTGCCCAAGGCGGACCATTCGGGATGCCTGGCGTAGAAAGGGTCGGTGTTGAAGGGCTCCTCGTCGACGATCCGCGCACCCATGGTCATGTGATCCGGCGCGATCACGACATACCCACGGCGGGCCAGGTGATCCAAGTGCCCCAGTCCGGGCAGACCCGGTTCATCTTCAAAGCCAGCGGTGATGTCCTTGCCTTGAAACGATGTGCCGTGGAGGGCCACTACCGCCGGCGCCGAATCTTCCAGTCGCAGCGGAATCGCGAGAAAGGCTTCGCATCGGTCGCCGTCCTCCACGTCGTAGCGAATTCGTTTGCGCGTATACACGCCGTCCACCACGGTTGAATCGTGGACGCTGAGGTTGAGGGGGGGCCGCGCGGGTTTGCGATCGTCGCGAATGAGGTCGAGGAATCGTTGCTGCAGTACTTCGCGGCGAAGATCCCAGTCGTTCTTGTTGCCGATCCCTTCCAGAAGCCCGTCCCAGGGCGTCTCGATGACGGGGGGGTCTTTCCACGTTCGTGGCGGGTCTTGCGCCGCGCCGAAGGACGCCGTGGCCATGAGGGTCAAGGTATCGAGGTTCATTGTCACTGCTCCGTTGCCGACTGCGTTCCCGCGCAATGGGGACGGGCATTATAGCAGGCGGACGATGACCGGGAGGTACATGGCTGCGATGAATGTGATGAACGAGAGGGCTCCGTCGATGGTCCACACGAGTCTACGCCGCGGGCCGATTGCGAGCAGCGTGGCGCGGGCAAGGAGTTGAAGGCCGGCCCAGAGCAGGGTCCACAGGGCGGACGGATGGATCGTGTGCGCGCGGGCGGGTTGGCCGTCCAACGCGATGGCCATGGCGCGTGTAGCACCGCATCCGAAGCAGGGGCGTCCGGTCAGCGCACGAATGGCACAGGTTGCGGGCATGTCGCGTCCGAAGAGCCGGACCGGGCCGTCGGCGGTGTCGGGGCCTTGGGCGATGGTCAGTAGGGTCAGGACGGCGACCAGCAGAACGAGGCACGTTCCGTTAACGTAGCGGTAGATGCGGCGTGTCTGGTTGGGATTCGTTTGCACGGGCGGTCAGGCGGGGACAACGGGATCGCCGTCCGTCGCGCGCGCGCGCCATTGGCCTGCGCGGATGAGCAATACCAGATTCGCGACGAGGATGATGACCAGTTGGGAGGCGATGGTGAAGTAGAGAAGCTTCGGGGGATTGGTGGCGCGCCATTGCGTGCTTGTCTGGGCCCTCACCATCTGGGCAAAGGTGGCCTTCACTTCGTGCATCAGGGCCTCGGGCTTGTCGGCGCGAAGGACGGCGCCTCCCGAGGATCGCGCCAAACGCTTGGCAGTACGGGTCCACGCGGCGGGCGCCGCGCCGCCCACGGTCACGAACCGGACGGGACCGGGCTCTTCCCCACTCCAATCCACGAGGATGTCTTCCCATCCCACGAGGACGAGGATCTGCACTGCGCTAGGCCGCCAAGGGGTATCCTTGTCGTTCACGGCATCGGTCAGGAACGTGCCCATCGCCTCTGGGCCTTGCGCTTCCATCCGCGCGATGACGGAGAGTTGAGCGGCGGTTCCGGCCAGATCTTCGGTGAGGCCTAACTCACCAAGGCGGACGACGTCGGCCTCGGAACCGGGAAGAAGCACGCCCGCGCGAACATCCAGGGCGTCCTCGTCGCGCAGAGCCACGAGGGCGCGCGCAACGCCGAGGGCGCGTTCGCGCCTCAGGGTGAGTTCA
>JAAEQP010001157.1 GCA_024231375.1 bacterium
CCAGGCCAGCATTGCCGCCCGGCGCCGGCAAGACCGGGCAGGTGTGGTGATTTTCCGCACTCTAGGATTTCCCGACTTCGTCTCGAGCAGATTCCGTCTGGGGTTACACGGCGACGCCGTCCTCCCGCTCGTCCTCATGGGAAACGGTCTCCCAGTTCCTGCGGGAGAACAGGACACCCATGATGGAGCCAAGGTGTCCGCGAAAGCTCTAGCTACCACGCCGGATCCTCCCCCGTCAGCAGCATATCAAGGAGCCATGCCTTGACTATGGTGGCAGCGTCGGACGGGGCGAGCGCCACGACCACGGAGGGGCGGTTGTACTGGTACCCCAACATCCTCCGCCCAAGGATACGACTGACTTCGCGCCTGAATAAGCGACACAGGCACGGGCACGCGAAGCGTTGCGCCAGCAGCACCTTTCCGCCGTCCGCGGTGACGGGATCCCAGGCATGCTTGCCACAGCAGCGGCAGTGCGACAGGGCCGTGCGCAGCAGGAGCAGGTTCTCGTCACTCCATTCGGTATCGAGGATGCTCGTTACGTGCCTCACCGAAACGTTGCCAGCGGCGACCACGGTGGGCTTGCACAACGGTTGACGGCGTGTCGGAACTAGCCAGCGCACGGGCTTCAGCCCGCGCCTGCTTCTCACCGGTACCCACCCGCGCTGCGGGGACCGGTGGATGTCGTGTGTCACCCTGTGCATCATTCGCGGTCGGTGTTTTTTCCTGAGGGGTGTCAAAGTTTGTTTGGGGTAGGTACAAATGAAGAACGCCTCCAACAGCCTATCGTGGAGGGGGCGCGCTGTCCACGTTGCAGTCGCTTCTCCCCCTGAACCCCTTGCGCGCGTGCGTGGTGACGGCCTTGTTGCTCGCGCA
>JAAEQP010001158.1 GCA_024231375.1 bacterium
ACCACCGGTTCGCGGGCGGTGCCCATCTATCAGACCACGTCGTATGTGTTCGACGACACGGACCATGCGGCCCGGTTGTTCGAGTTGAAAGAATTCGGCAACATCTACACGCGCATCATGAACCCGACGACGGACGTGTTCGAGAAGCGCATGGCAGCGCTGGACGGCGGCGTTGGGGCACTGGCACTGGCCTCCGGGTCGGCCGCCATCACCACGGCGGTGTTGAACATCACGAAGGCGGGACAGAACTTCGTGTCGTCCCAGACGCTGTACGGCGGTACGCACAACCTGTTCGCCAACACGCTGAAGGACTTCGGCATCGAGGCGCGGTTTGTGGACGCCAGCGACCCGGCGAACTTCGCCGCGGCCATTGACGAGAACACCCGATTCCTCTACTGCGAAACCATCGGCAACCCGGCCAACGATGTGGCGGATTTCGAGGCCATCGCCAAGGTTGCCCACGATAACGGAATTCCGTTCATGGTGGACAACACGGTTGCTTCGCCGTTGCTCTTCCGTCCTATCGAGCACGGGGCCGACATCGTGGTCTACTCCGCCACCAAGGTCATCGGCGGGCACGGCACGTCCATCGGTGGCGTCATCGTGGACGGTGGCACCTTCGATTGGGACAACGGCAAGTTCCCCGAACTGACCGAGCCCAACCCGAGCTACCACGGCATGAAGTTCTACGAGGCCTTCAAGCCCATTGGCAACATCTCCTATATCCTGAAAGCCCGCGTGACCCTGTTGCGCGACATGGGCGCGTGCGTGGCGCCGTTCAACGCGTTCCTGTTCCTCCAGGGCCTCGAGACGCTACACCTCCGCGTGCCGCGTCACTCCGAGAACGCCCTGGCCGTGGCCAAAGCCTTGGACGGCCACGACGCGGTGGAATGGGTCAACTACCCCGGCCTGCCGAGCCACCGGAGCTACGAGCGAGCCCAGAAGTACCTCCCGGACGGGCAGGGCGCCGTTCTGACCTTCGGCATCAAAGGCGGCTACGAGGCCGCCGTGAAGTTCATCAACAACGTGAAGCTGGCGTCGCATCTGGCTAACATCCTGGACGCCAAGACGTTAGTCATCCACCCGTCGTCCACGACCCACCAGCAGTTGGACGAAGCAGAGCAGAAAGCGGCTGGTGTAGCCACCAACATGGTCCGCGTGTCCGTCGGTCTCGAAGACGCCGAAGACATCGTCGCCGACCTGCTGCAAGCGTTGGCGGCATCGCAGTAGGGAACGAACCAGATTACATCGACCGGGGCGCGAGGGCAAAGTCCTTCGCGCCCCGGTTTCTTCGTCGCAGGTGGTGCCGCTCGCGCCGGGCTTCATCCGCATTGCAGTGGCCCCGCCCGATTTCCTATACTCTTGACGGAGTTTGAGCCAGGCCAAACCGCAACATATGGAACCGGACAAGGGAATCGCCCCAATATAATGAAGATTCGCCGCCATCTACTCACATCAATCCTCGCTATCGCTATCCTTCTCGTCGCATCCGCCGCCCACGCGGCCTCGGGCGATATGCCGTGCGCGTCGTACATCTGTCTGGTAGCCGACACGGGTCTGGTGGTGGCTGAGCAGAACGCCGATGAAGAGCGGGCGCCTGCCAGCATGGTGAAGATGATGGAGATGCTGCTCGTGGCGGAGGGGCTCGCGGGCGGTGACTGGTCCAAGGATAAGGAAATCGGCATTACGCGCGAGATCGAGCGGATCTCGGGTGCTCAGGCCTATCTCAAGACGGGCGAGACGTGGTCCTTGGCCAAGCTCATGGACGCCGTTGCGGTTTGTTCCGCCAACGACGCGGCCATGGCCGTGGCCAACGGGTTGTGGGGGTCCGGCGAAGCCTACCTCAAGCGCGCCAATGAACGAGCCAAGAGTTTGGGAATGGCCAGCACAACACTTCGGTCCGTGCATGGGTTGCCGCCGTCCGGCGACGGTGCGGGCGACCTGACCACCGCGCGCGACATGTCGCTCCTCGCCCGGGAGTGCGTGAAGAATCCTCTTGTCATGGCGTGGGTGGGCCAGGATGAACTCGCCTTCCGAAAGGGAACCAAGGCCAAGCCCAGCACCAACCGGCTTCTGGGCCGGTTGCGCGGCTGCGATGGATTGAAGACCGGGTTCACGTCCGCCGCGGGGTATTGCATTACGGCCACCGCGAAGCGGGACGACATCCGCCTCATCACGGTGGTCATGGGATGCGACTCGCTGAGTGCCCGATTCGACGTGGCCGAACGCATCCTGGAAGACGGGTTCAAACGCGTGCGCCGCGTTCGCATCGTGAAGAAGGGGCAGCCTCTCGACGAAGCGCTGCCGGTCGACAACTGCGGCAAACGCACCATCCGCCTCGCCGCGGCTGACGATGTGTGGTGCGTCATGCCCAAGGATCAAGCGGACGAAGTTGTCCTTATGCGGGAATGCCCGGAACGCCTTGCGGCGCCTCTGGAATCCGGTGCGCTTGTGGGCAAAGTCGAGGCCAAGTTGAACGGTAGTTCTCTGGGGTCCGCGCCATTGGCGGTACCCCAGCGGCTGGAAGTGCCTGGCTGGTCATGGAAGCTGCGCCATTCGGTGTTGGCGCGCTACGGTGAGGTGGAGCCTCGGCCTGAGTTGTAGCGATGGGAGCACCCCTGCCTTCGCAAGACGGCCGACGCGGAGGTCGGCCCTACCAAAGAGGGATTGGTGCGTGCTCGTCGCGGCCGGGGGCCGTTCCTCGACACACCCTACGGCGGACGATACCCTCCGCATCACTCCTGCGCGGACTTCAGGCTCTCAATGGCTTCCATGTAGGAATCGCTGCCGAAGACATACGAACCCGCCACGAGCACATTGGCTCCTGCATCGACTACCATCTTGGCGGTTTCTCGATCGATGCCGCCGTCCACTTCGAGGTCGCGGTCGCCCAGCATGGCGCGCGTACACTCGATCTTCCGAATCACCTCGGGGATGAATGCCTGTCCCCCGAACCCCGGGTTCACCGACATGAGCAGCACGATGTCGACAAGCTCCACCAGATACTCGATGTCGTCGTGCGACGTGCCCGGGTTCAACACAACACCCGCCTGGCAGCCCAGCGTCTTGATCTTCTCCAGCAACCGGTGCGGATGGCGTTCCGCCTCTACGTGGAACGTGATGATGTCCGCCCCTGAGTCCGCGAAGGCCTCCACGTACTCGGCTGGGTCGGTCAGCATCAGGTGTACGTCCATCGGCACTGTGCAGTGTTGACGCAACCGCGCCACCACGGGCGGACCGATGGTGATGTTCGGCGTGAAGTGGCCATCCATGCGGTCGACCTGGATCCACTCGGCGCCGGCTTCCGTGACGGCGGCGATCTCCTCCGCCAAGCGGCTGAAATCACTGGACAGTAATGATGGCGCAATCTTCAATTTCGGCACGGCTAGTTCCTTCCAGTATCGGTTCACAGCTCCAGCGAATCGGACACGTCTTCCTCGAGTTCCGGTTCAGTCTCAGCCGGGGCCGCCCCGTAGTTCACGATTTCCGGAGGCTGGTTGCCCCGGTAGTAATATGATCGCACGCGGGTCTCGTCGAGATACACCTCGATGGTGGCCTCGTCTTCAAAGGGGAAGGGCACCCGGATGGTCGTGCCTTGCGGAAACTTGGGCGGCTCGCCCCGCACATAGTCGGACGGGTTTGGAAACCGCGTCTCCCGGCGTCCCGCCTTGGGCAGAAGATCGATTCGCACCGACCGCTCTTCCAACGATTGAGGGACCGTGTACTCCACTTTTCGCCACGATCCAGGAACCGCCTGGGAGCTCCGGATCTCATACGTCACCGTCTGACCTCGGCTGATAAGCGTCCCGGCTTCCGGCGTTTGGGCCATCACCGCATCCATCGGCAGATCGGCGCGGTCCACGCGCTGAATCACCAGCGGCGTCACCCCGAGGGGCGCAAGCATCCGCCGTGCTTCCTCGGCATTCAGGCTCGACAGGTCCGGCATGTACACTGTCAGCGGCTGGGTGCCTTGGCTCACCAGCAGATGCACCTTCGCCTCTGGCGCGACATCGCGGCCCGGCGGTGGGTCCTGCGCGATTACCGTGTCGCGCGGTTCCTCATGCACGATTCGCGCGATGCTGCCCTTCTCGAAGCGGTTCGCCTCGATCACGTCCAAGGCCGGTTCCAGGAGCTTGCCCACAAGCACCGGCGCTTGCCGGAAGTCGGGCCCCTTGCTCACGGTGGGGTAGACCTTGCGCCCCTGCCGCACCACCTTCCCGGCGGGCGGCATCTGCGAAATCACATAGTACGGCGGCACGTGGTCGCTGGGTTTCGTGACCTGAGGACCGACGGTAAGCCCGACGTCCGAAAGCATGTACGCTGCTTCCGCCATGGGCAGTCCGGAGATGTTCGGTACCGTCACGTATTCGCCGCTCGCCACGGCGCGCGTGAACACGTAGTACCCGGCCCCGGCCATCACCGCCAGGAACACCACGAGCGCAAGCGTCCATCGGATGGACCACCACGCAAAGCCGAACACAAAGGCGGCGAGATTCAGGATCCCTTCCGCAAGCGTGTCAAGAAGAACCCGTCCAGACCATCGGCGCCGGGCAGGGTTCTGTATCGTCCCGTCTCGATCTTCCACTGATTCAGCCAATCCGGGCCGTCCTCCGGTTGCAGACCCTCCGTTGAGTCAAGCAACCGGTCAATGACGTCCCCCGTTTCCTGCGGCGTGACCGTGCATACCGAATACACGATAACCCCCGCATTCTTGCACTGTTGCACCGCCGAGCGCAACAGGTCCAACTGAAGTTTCCCGAGCCGCGCCGCGTCACCTGGAGATACCCGCCATTTCAGGTCGGGGTGACGCCGTAGCGTGCCCAGCCCCGTACACGGAGCGTCCACCAGCACGCGGTCGAACGACCCGTCCCGGAACGGCGGCGCGACGCCGTCGGCGCACAGTGAGTGCATGCCGTCAATGCCAAGGCGTTCGGCGTTTTCCTCCACCCGGCCCAGCCGGTGCGAATGAAGGTCCGTTGCGATCACCAGCGCTTCGTCTCGCGCCAACTGGGCGAGATGTGTCGTCTTTCCGCCCGGGGCGGCGCATACATCTAATACCGTGTCACCCGGCTGGGGTTCCAACAAGTGGGGGGGGAGCATCGAAGCTGGGTCCTGCACCACGAAATGTCCGTGCTGGAATGCTTTCACCGATGCCAAGGGCATACCTGACGCCAACGTGATCTCTTCGGGGATCTGCGTCTTCCTTTCGCCTGCGTATCCCGCCCGACCCAACTCGGACAACAAGTCTTCGGTGGATACCTTCAACGTGTTGGTACGGAGTCAGGTGGCCGCGGGCACGTCCGACGCCTCGCACATGGCGCGCGCGCGGTCTGCCCCGAAGTCCGCATGCCACTGTTCCACCAACCATACCGGCAGCGAATACCGCACGCTTAGATGCCGAACGGG
>JAAEQP010001159.1 GCA_024231375.1 bacterium
ATCGTCTGTGTCGACCTGCAGACGGGTGACAAACAGTGGAGCACATCGGCGGCCGCGTTGCGGTTGGTTCACGGCGACTGCGTCTATTGCGTGGGCAACAGTTCGATCGAAGCACTTTCTCTCGATTCGGGAGAGAAGCTCTGGAGCCAGAAACCGCTGCTTGTCTCAATTCGCGACGTGTTTGTGGCCGGCGGATCGCTTTGGATTGGCGGCTTCAAGCCGTTTCCGGAGAAACGTGGTCCGTCGTGGGGGCCCTACTTCGCCACGGAGCGGGATCTCGATACGGGCGACGTGTTGATGGAGGTGGAGCCCGAGAACCCGGGGCACCATCATCGCTGCTATTCCAACAAGGCCACCGACCGCTACATCCTGGGCGGCCGGCGGGGTACGGAGTTCATCGATCTCGAGTCGGGCGAGGTGCTTTGGAACAGTTGGGTTCGGGGCGTCTGCCGGTATGGCGTGATGCCCTGCAACGGCCTGCTCTACGCCCCGCCCCATGCCTGCGGCTGCTACACGACGGTCAAGACGTCAGGGTTCTTCGCCTTGGCCCCGCGCAATCCAGCGGACGCGATTGTCAGCGACAAAGCCCCCGTGCCCGAGCGCGGTCCGGTTTACGAGAATCCGCTCTCTGCTTCCGAATCTTCGCTTGCCGACGCCTGGCCGACCTATCGATACGACGGCGCGCGGAGTGGGTCGACGAGGACGGCGGTTCCCGTGTCGCTCAAGGTTGCCTGGCAGACCAAGGTGGGCGACCGGATCACTGCCCCGACGGTAGCCGACGACAAGGTGTTCGTTGCCCACGTGAACGGGCATCGAGTGTGTGTGTTGGATGCAGCAGCCGGCCAACCGGCCTGGCAGTTCACCACGGGAGGGCGGATTGATTCGCCACCGACGATTGTGGGTGGGCGGGCCGTGTTCGGTAGTCACGACGGATACGTGTACAGCGTGGCGTCCGACGACGGAG
>JAAEQP010001160.1 GCA_024231375.1 bacterium
GCGGGCGTGGTCGTGAACAATGCTATTGTGCTCATCGACTTCATCAACCAACTCCGAAAACGGGGCATGTCGGTTGATGAAGCCATCGTCGAGGCAGGGGTGACGCGGTTCCGTCCGGTCATGCTGACGGCCATTACAACGATTCTCGGTTTGGTGCCGATGGCGCTGGGGATCAGTTTCGATTTTCGGAATTTCACGTGGGTCGTGGGTGGCGAAACGAGTCAGTGGTGGGGATCGATGGCGGTGGCCGTCATCTTCGGATTGGCCTTCGCCACAGTGCTCACGCTGGTCGTCGTGCCCACCATCTACAGCTACATGGAAAGCCTTGCCAACGCCTTCGCGCGCTTGTCGAGTGGGCCTGAACCCGCGCCGGAGGAGGCGCCCGTCAAGTGAACGGGCCCGTCGGACGGCGCACGCGGTCTGTGAGGCGCGTGGCCGGTCTGGCAGTTCTTGTGTTGGCGGGCGGCGCGGCCATCGTCTACCTCTTCGGCGATGGGGGTTCCGGGATCTCCGGCGAACCCGCGTTCTCGGGCGAGATGCGCATCCGACAGGGCGACCCGCAACGTCTGGCGTTTCGCGTCGTGAAACCTGCCCCCGGCTCCGTTGCTTCCGATGCCCAACAGGGGCCCATCTATCGTTCCGTGCCCGGCGAGAACATCGTCGCCACCTACCCGAACTTGAGCCGGAACTGGCTCGATGCGCGCCTGTCCTACGACGTAGCTCACCTTCCTTTCGAAATCTCCCTGGAATCCCAAACCGTCCTTCGCGAGAGCGTGCCGCGCGATACGATCCGCGTGGGCGGTCCGGGAGGCGGATACGAGAAGCAGATACGAGCGGGCCAGCAGGTGACGCTTGGAGACACGTCGGTTACGGTGTCGGCCATCCGGACGTGGTCGGGGCTGTTGGAGTACCCCGATGGTGCGCCCATGACCGAGCTATCGGTGCGCGTGGGCGATGGGGACTGGCTGGAACACGTCTTCGTCGCCTCAGGCAATTGGCTGCTGCTCGATGAGGGCGTGGCGATTCGTTTCGTACGTCACGCCGATGAAGATGCCGAGGTGCCCTCCGCGGATGTGGTACTCCCGGGAGACGAGAGCGCGCAGTGGGGATTGGTGCAGAGCGACGAGGTCCATTGGCTGAAGTCGTTGCTGCCTGGCACGGGCGTGGAAACGGAACAAGGCGTGACGGCGGTATTGCTGGAATACGACCCTGCGCGCATGGACGAGGAAGGGCGCGAAGCAGCCGCGATCCGTGTGGCCATCCGCGACGGCGAAGCTGTATCGCGGCAATGGTATTTCGCCAATGCCGACTCGGAGGAAGGCCCGATTCGGTTTCTGCATCCCGCGCGGTTTCCGTGGGTATTCTTGGTCCATGCCATGGACGATGCCGCGGCCACGGTGACGGCATTCAGGGACGGGGCTAAGACGGGGCAGAAGAGATTGGAGTTGGGGGAGATGTGGCGTCTGGACGTTGGCTTTGTCGCTGTCCGGATGGACGGGGTGTCGAGCGCGGCATTGCCCGTGAGCGCGGACAGTTCGACGACCTTTGAGGCGGTTCTCGAAGACTCTGGCAGGCGTTGGCGCGTGCGTGAAGGCGCATCAACGTGGTTGGGAGAGAACGTGGTGGAGTTCGAGCGCGAGGCGGACCCACCCGAGGTGGCGTACGACCTTGCCATTCACGACCCGGCGCGAGGCGAGCCGGTAAGGTTCCGGTTGGGGCCGGGAGAGGCATTCGAGTACGGTGCCTGGACCTTCCTCCAAAGCGTCCCAAATTGGCGCGACCCGGCGACGGCTACGTTGACCGTCGAGCACCGGTGATTCCACTTTCCGTTTCGGCGGAACCCCTTCCTCGTGGTACTATGTGAACTCATGCTATGAAGCATTCTGTGGCACACAAAGGATGCGGACCAGACGGGTTACATGCGAGCGGAGGGAGAAAAAGGTGGGCGACGATCACCCGGACAATGGAGTCAATGGACCGGAAGATGCCGTGACGAGCGACGAGGCAGAAACCCCGACCGGCACGTCGGCAGTTGCGCCCGGCGACGCCCTGAGCGAGGCGGATGCGGCCCTTGAAGAGCGTCTGGCTGAGCCGGTGTTCAAAGGCGATCAGGGGATCGATACGGCCCAGATATGGATCGCGGCGTTCCTTGTAGTCGCGGTGGGTGCGATCGCGTATTCGAACGGGTTCTCCATCCCCTTCCACTATGAAGACCAAGTGGTTATCCGCGACAACATGGCCCTGCACGCGCCGCTGACGTTTGCGGAGTCCCTTTCCGCGCCACGGTCGGGTGGCCCAGTGGCCATGTTATCGTTTGCGATGAATTGGTGGGTTGCGGGGGGGAGTCCGAAAGTCTTCCACGCGGTCAACATCCTGCTGCATCTGTTGAACGGGGTACTTCTGTTTCTGGTGAGCCGGCGACTTCTCGGCAAGGGCGTGCGGGAACCGGTGGCCATGGCGGCGGCTATGTTGTTCGTGCTGCATCCAGCGAACACCGAGAGCGTGAACTACATCGTGGGCCGGGCCGGTGTGCTTGCGTTGACGTTCGGGTTGTCGTCGTTGCTGTTGTTCCTTCGAGCGGTCCGGGACGACCAGGGCATCCGCGGATGGGCCCTGGGCGCATCGCTCGTCCTGTTCGTGGTGGCGCGTGGCTGCGAATGGACCGCCTTGGCCCTGCCGCTGATTGTGTTGCTGGTTGACTGGACGATGCACGGGGAGCGGCCGCTGATGAAGCGGGCGTGGGTCCATGGCCTGTATTGGGCAATCCTGGGCGCACTGGTCGCGGTGCGGGCGGCTGTTCAACCCGAGGCGATGTCCGGCACGGGCGCGGGGCTCTTGGCCCGCGCGGCCGGTTTGATGGACTACTTCATCCTGTCGGTGAGTCCGGGGGGGCTCTGCGTGACGCATCCGGCGCCGTGGGGCGGTCCGGGATGGCTGGGATTGGCGATCGTGTGCGGATTGGCGGTGGCGACGGCACTCCTGGCCACGCGGCGGCTGTCTGTTGCGGCGGCACTGGGATGGTACCTGGCGGCATTGGCCCCGGCGTGGATCGCGCTCTCGAACTGGGGCATCGTGTCGGAAAGGTATCTGTACCTTCCCCTCGCGGGCGCGAGCATGCTGCTTCCCGCCCTCTTTGCGGTGGCGCTGAAAGAAGGCCGTGTGCGCGCCATTGGCGGCGTCGTGCTGGCCGCGATTGTGTTGGTGGCGGGAGTCGGCACCTTCATGCGGAACCGGACTTGGCACGATGAGGCGACCTTGTGGACCGATGCCGTCGCCAAAGAGCCGGACTCCGCGATTCCTCAGTTGCGCTTGGCGTCGTTGTCGCGTGCGATGGCGGACGATGCCTTCGCGCGGTCCCTGGACGCGGCGAGAGCGGGAGAGGGCGCCGCCGCGGCCCGCGACCGTGAACTGGCGCAACTGTCTTACGGGGAGACGGAGCAATTCCTGCGGGCGGCCCTTGAGCGGTCTCCGGACGACGGCGAGGCGCTGGCGAGTCTGGGGTTGGTGCTGGAACGGTTGGGCAAGGGCGAGGCGGCCGTGGAGGTTCTGGAGCAGGCGCTCCAACTCGATACGTCGAACGTGGCGTGTACGGTGCGGTTGGCGGGGATGCTTCATGCGCAGGCATTGACCACGGACGATCCGGGTAGCCAACTCGGGGCGCTGGAGTACTATGCGCGCGTGGACCGACTCGGGGGGCTTACCACGGACCTTCGTGTGCAATACGCGGGATTGCTTCTCTCGGTGGGCAATCTTCCCGCGGCGGAACAGGTGTTGTCGCGAGCTGGGGACCTGCCTGACGATTCGGCCGCGGCGCGTCAGTTGACGGAGATCCGTCGTGCCCTGGGCGAGATTCGGCAGGCCGAAGCGCAGGCGCAATCACTGATGCGGACCGATCCGGCGGGGTTGGGCGGCGTGTTGATGAGTGCCCGTACGCTGGTGGGCCTTGGCAAGGACGTGGACGCGGCGTATCTGCTGCATAGCGTGTTGCGCGACCATCCCGGCGAGGGGGCCGCGTGGTCGATGCTGGGGCTTGTGAAGGCGCGAATGGGACAATCGGACGGGTTTATTGAAGAGTACGGCCCGACGCAGCCGTTCAGTATGGAGGGTGGAAACGCCTGGGAAGCCTTGGCGCGGACGTGTGCGGCTTCGGGACTGTGGGACGGCGCGAAGACGTACTTGGAAAGCCGACCGGCGCAGGCGAGCGGGATCACGCTTCCGTTGATGCGGCTGGGCGGGTATGCGGAGGAATTCGGGCAAGCCCAACGGGCGGGTCAGTTGTATGAGCAGGCCGCGAACGCATATCCCGAAGAGGCGGCGCCGGTGATCCGGCTCTGTGAGTTTGCCATTGAGGCGAAGAATGCCCAGTTGGCGCACCGATTGCTCGAAGAAGCAGGGAATCGAAGCGCGGACCCGGCCCTGCTCACCCGGCTAACGCGCAAGGTGGCGGCGTTGGGCGATGGGTCGCAGAGCGTCGACGATACGGCCGTGATGCAGTAGCAAGAGGAGGAAGCGCCGTGGAGAGTCCTGATGTACTGCTGGAAGTGGCGCTGAAATTCCTCTTGGCCGTGGTGCTCGCCGGTGCCGTGGGACTCGAACGCGAGCGCAAAGGCCGCGCCGCTGGGCTGCGGACCCACATCCTGGTGTGCCTCGGATCGACGCTGGCCATGGTGGTCTCGGACCTGCTTGCCAGGGAATGGGCAGTGACGGACGCGAGCGTGTGGCTGGACAAGGGCCGTATCGCCGCGGGCATCATCACGGGGGTTGGGTTTCTCGGCGCAGGCACCATCATCAACACAGGCGGAGCCAGCCGCGGCCTGACGACGGCTGCTATGGTGTGGTTCGCGGCGACCCTGGGAATCGCGATCGGCGCCGGATACTACCTCGTCGCCACCGGCGCTACGATCATCGCGCTCTTCGTCACCATCGTCTTGCAGAAGATATCCCACCGTCTCCCTTCGGAGGAGCAGTTCTCGCTCAGCGTACGCATGGGGGGCGGCATGGCCAACGTGGACGAGGTGGAGGACGCGATCGAAGAACTGGGGTATCACGTGGTGGCCTCCCGGTTGCGCGTGCAGGAGCATGGCGGGCGCGTGGATGCCTCGTTCAGCATCTCGTCGGACCAACGCGCCAACGTGGAACGGCTCATGCAAGTGTTGGACGAGCGGTTTCCCGACCTAGAACGCATCCTCATCGAGCGGTGACCCCAAGGCGGCTGCGCGGCACCGTGGCACAGTATCTGAAAGGGGGACTCATGACGCTATTCGTAGTGGCGGTATGCGCGAGTGTCGCGGCCCAAACAGATATCGCGGGCGACTCGTATCTTCTGCGCGTCGACCGGGCGCTGCAACTCTGTCGCAAGGACATCGCGGCGATGGCGCCGATTGCCGACGAGGCCGCGCGGAAGCTGGCGGACGGCGGGGCGCTATATGCCGGTGGCCAACCATCGATGGTGAGTGAGTTGTGCGGCCGGGCGGGTGGTTTCATGCTGATCAAGCCGCTCAAGGGCAACGAGCCGACTGAGAAGGACGTTGTCATCTTCGCCCAGACGGGCGATCACGTGGTGGCGGATGCCGTGGCGGCTTCGGGCGCGACGGTGATCGCGCTGGGTGGGGCGGCGGGGCGCGCGGGCGTTCACGGGTTGCCCAATCACGCCGAGGCCACGGGCATCTCGCCGACACTAGCCAACGCGATTCCGGGCTGGGTGTTCACGGGTGAGCTTGTGGCCGCGTTGACGCGGCTTGGGAAGATGCCCGTCATGTACGCAAGCATCGGCATCTACAGCGGGTATCCACGTATCTACCAGTACCAGAAGGAAGGAATATTCTGGCACGACAAGCACGGCGTCAAGCCCGTCGGCGTGGGCGTGCTGGGGAACCGGTTCATAGATGTCATCAGCGCCATGCTCCACCGCGTCGCCGCTGAGGAGTACGACCGGCTGGCCCGGGCGGGTGCCTGGGCCGCCGAGGCCACTCAGGCCGGACGCGCAGTCCGCATGTACAGCATGGGGCACCTGTTCCCGGATGAAGTCGCCAACACGTCAATCGGCGAAGTCTTCGCGTCCGGGGTATGGAACAGCGGCTTCTTCCAGCACACGCCGCCGAATGACCCGTTCGCGGCGGGGGATGTGCTGGTCCACATCGGATACCAGCATCCACCGTACCGAATGCTCGAACGCGCGCGGCCTGCAGGGGCCAAGGTGGTGTACGTGGACGTGCTCCAGCATCGGGACTACGTGAAGGACGACGGCGTCCTCTGGATCGACCCCATGTGGCCGTGGGTGGACGCATGCGTGGCTATAGAGGGCTACGATGTGCCGGTGCTGGCCTCATCAGGGATCGTGAATGGGGCCATTGCCTGGGACATCCACCGGCTGACGCGCGCGGCACAGGGCCGGTAGACTGGGGATTTGACGGATTTCCGGTCCGGCGTGACATGCGAGCCGTTGCGGTGTAGTATAGAAGACAGCGATGCGCGAAATGGGGAGGCATCGCATTACCTTGTCTCGACACGTTGCTAAGGAGGAGATTCATGCGTTCCTGCACATTTTCCAGCCGTTCTGTTGCTGCCGTGGTGGCGTTGTTGTCCATCGGGATTCTCGCGGGATGTCCGCTGCCTGGAAGTAGTGCCAACTGGGTGACCAAAGCGGGTGGAGAAGGGTCGGATCGATCATACGGCATTGACGTGCTGACCGACGGCACAAGCTTGATTACGGGATACTTCACGGGCGACGCGCAGTTCTGCGGTTGCCCCGACGAGCGCGGTGATGTCAGCACGGGCGGGCGAAACGCCTTCGTGGGCAAGTGGGGCGCGGACGGCAACTTGGCGTGGGTGCGCAACAGCTCGGGCGACTCGGTGGCCATCGGGAATGGCGTGTGCGAGCTGTCGGACGGATCGATTGCGCTGACCGGATCGTTTACGGATTCGGTCACGTTTGGCGAGACGGCCGCCAAGGCCGTGACGCTGACAGCGTCGGGCGACATGGACATCTTCGTGGCGAAATACTCGGCGGCGGGCGAGTTCCAATGGGCCGTGAGGGGCGGAGGCTCGAGCCCTGACGCGGGGATGGGCATTGCACCCCTTGCGGGGGGCGGCATGGTCTTGACGGGATACGTCTCGGGCCCGACCACATTCTCCAGCGCTCCCGTGGGATCGAGTGACGTCTCGGTCCCCGCCGGACCCGGAGGCACGGACAGCGTGGTGGTTGTGTATACAACCAGCGGAAACGTCGGCGCCATTCGCGTTGACGGGGGGCCGACAGACGATGCTGGCACGGCCATCAGTGCATACGCGGACGGCTCATTCGCCGTGACCGGGTACTTCGGTGGTGCGGCGACATTCTCGCCCTTGGCGATTACGGCGGCCGGGGGCCATGATGTCTTCGTTGCGAAGTTCAGTCAGGGATTTGCGGCCGAATGGGTTGCGCGCGCCGGAGGGACCGGGGTCGATCTGGGAGAAGATATTCAAGTGACCGGCGATTCGTGCGTCGTGGCCGGGATGTTTTCCGATGCCGCGACCTTCACCGATGCGGTGTCGAAGGCCACGGTCGGGTTGACGTCTGCAGGCGGCACCGACGCCTTCCTGGCCAAGTACGACGCCAACGGCGATGTCCAGTGGGTGAAGCAGGCCGGCGGCGAAGAGGACGATGTGGCCCATTCGGTGGACGTGTCGGACGATGGCAGTGTGTACCTGAGCGGGTCGTTCCAGGACCTGGCGGCGTTCGATCCGGGTGCGTTCACAGAGCAGCATCGTTTGGCGAAGGGCCAGGACGACACGTTCGTGGCCGGGCTCACGGCGGACGGGGCCCTGCGATGGGTCCGCGCCGAAGGCGGTACGGCGTCGGACATTGCGTACGCCGTTGGCGCGTTGGCCGAGGGAGAAGGCTGCATCGCCACGGGCCGGTTCCGGGAACGGGCGTACTTTGGTCCCAATCCCGCGAACCGCACGGCGATGAACTCACTGGGATTCTGCGATTTCTTCGTGGCGCAGTACCTGAACTAGGCGGCACGCCGCTCGACGGGCGATGTGTGCGGCCTGACTGGGAGTGCCCAGAGCATGGCAGAACGCGGCTTTGTCGGGGACAACCATGCGCCGCTGGACTTGGCGCGGTTTCTGGAGATTACGGACAACGAGCCGGAAATGACGCTGGAGCTGATTGAGGCGTACACGGCCGACACGAGCGACCGTGTACGCCAACTCCGGGAGGCCTTGAGCGCAGGGGACGCGCCGAGGGTGCGAGACTTGGCGCACACGGTGAAAGGCAGCAGCGGCAACATTGGCGCCCTTGGCATGCAGGCGATTGCTTTGGAGTTGGAGGATCTGGCCAAGGCCGGTGTCCTGGACGGGGCACCGGCCATTCTCGAGCGGCTGCAAGCGGAGTATGTCCTTGTGTGCGGTGCTCTGCAGGCGCAACGGCCCTAGGTAGCCGCCTTCTCGTCGAGAAACACGTTGTGCCGGAGGATGGCTTCGGGGATGCCGTGGGCGATGACGCTGGCGGCGCTGAAGTCGTGGCCCGTGGTCTCGGGGAAGGGCTAGGCGCAGCAGCACGGAATGCCGGTCGCGCGAATGGCGATGGTTCCCGATTCGCTGTCTTCAAATCCCACAACCTGGTCGAAGGATGCCGGGGCGATTCCCATGCGGTGCAGGGCGATTGAGTAGAGGTCGCGGTGGGGTTTCAGCCGGATTTCGCTGGAGTCGGCGGCAGTGATGAAGGCGTCGTAGTAGCGGTCATAGGCCGCGAAGGCCTCGACAATGGGTTCGCGCCGTTCAGGTGGCAGGGGCCAGGACATCATCTCGCCGTGGAGCACACGGAACACTTCGGACAGTACGATCTCGGCCTCGTACCGAATGGAAGACGTGACAATGGCCGCCTTGCAGGGGTGGCGTTCAAAATGCGCACCCAAGGCGGCCAAACGGCGGCTGAAGACGTCCAGGTCGGCGGGCGCCGCCATATCCAGGCCCGTGAGATGCGCGGCCAGTGGATCGACCAGGGCGGCTGCATGCGACCCCAACCAGCCTTTGATGAGGGCCAGAAACACGCCGATACCCGGCATAAGTAGAATGAGACGCCGGTCGCGCGCGCCAAATACGTCTTCGGCCACACCGTCGCCTTGCCTGGCCGCTATGCGCCCGAGAATCCAGTGGTACCGCTGATAGTAGACGTCGACCGCGGCGCGAACCCGGTTGTCGAAGGTTGTCAGGTCCAGGCGCGGGGCAAGTTCGTCCGCCAAACGGCGCAACGCCTCCCGGGACTCAGTGGTTTCGGCAGGTTCCGCGCCATCCGAAGCCGCGGCCCGCACCAGTCCGGCGAATCGGGCGTCGTCGACGATGTCCCCGATCCCCAAGGCGGCCAGGTTGGCCTCAATGTCATGCTTCCGCCCCTTGTCCTTCCCCGCCCCAGGGTCCAGGCGGCGGCGTTGAGATAGAACAGGCGGACGGCGTCCGCCGAGACGGCGGCGTCGTACGTGCGAACAAGGTATTCGACGTGCTTGGTGGTGCTGTTGCCGATGATGTGGGGATAGTCGCGTTCGCGGTCAAGGCCGCGCCATGCCGGGTCGGCGGCGTGCCCGGTGATGCGGCGCACCATGGTGTCTAGGGAATGGAGGCAGAGAGGCTCAGTAGTGGTTGTGGTGCCGTCCATATCCATGACGGCGCCGGTCATGCCCGCGCGGAGGGTGGTTCGCTTCGGGGGCAAGGGGTAGACCTCGCAGGGAGGATGGACGTAGCTTGGATTGTGGACGACCGCGAAGCCGTCGCCCAACCGGCGAAGGAGGTCGATGCGTCGGATTGCGCGGCGAATCTGGGCAGGATCATGGAACAGGCCTCTGTTTGGTCTTAGTGCATGATGATGAGTGAGCCCGTACTGTGGCGTTCTCTTGGGTGCCGTTCAATCGGGGGTGGGGGCGGGTCGGCAATCTGCTTGACCTGACGTGCGGGTCGGCGTAGTCTGATTGTAGCGGTACGTAGGGATTGGGTTTAGTGAGGGGCCTTTCGCCACGATAGTGGCGGGAAGAGAATCGTGCCGATCATCGCAGGAAGGGATGTTCTAGAGGGAGCATCCTGAGTGGTTTGGACGTTAACGACGTTCGCACTTGCCTGGGGGATTGTGCTGTCATGAAGAATCAGGAACGCCGCAGTCGTCGGGACGTAGATGCCTCGTCGGAGGGTGATGCAGCGACACGTCCGAATCGCGGGGCCGGGCACCATGAGAACGATGGGCATCTTGAGTTGATCGCGTCGCACGCCACCGATGGCGTGGCGTGTCTCACCACGGACGGCGTCATGCACTACGTGTCTCCCGCGTGGTGCGCTCTGTTCGGCTACGCGAAGGGAGAAGTGATCGGCCGGCCCGCCACGGACTTCGTACATGAGGAAGACGCTTCCGCTCTCGAAGACGCCATGGAACGTTGTCGATCGGGCGAGCATGTAGTTCTTGTCTATCGGCGCAAGATGGGCGACGGAACCTTCGCTTGGTCGGAGTCCACGGGGCACATGGTGACTGATGAACCCGATCATGCGGGCGAATTCATCTGTGTCACCCGCGATATCACCAAACGCAAGGGCGCGGAGGATGCGCTCCGGGAGAGTGAGAAGCGGCTTCGCATGGTGCTGGACGCCGCGTGCGACGGGGTCTGGGATCAGGATCTGACGAGCCGGGAATTGCGATTCAACCCGCAATGGGCTGAGTTGCTGGGCTACGACCCCCACGACATCGTCCCGGACGCGTCGGTATGGCGGGAACTGATGCATCCCGACGACTGGCCGGACGTGGTCGCTGCGTTCGAGGACCATCTGGACGGGCGCACGCCGCAGTTTCGGGCTGAGTTCCGTCTGCGAAACAAGGAGGGCGAATGGCAATGGGTTCTCAGCAGAGGTCGTGTGGTTTCCTGGAACTCCGACCTTGAGCCTGCCCGGGCGGTTGGGACGCTGACCGACATTTCGGATCGGAAAGCCGGTGAGCATGCCCTGCGCGAGAGTGAACACTACAACCGAAACCTTTTCGAATCGTGTCCGGTGGGACTGATCTTGTGCGGATTCGACGGCCGGTTCATTGATGTCAACCCGAAGTTCGCGCGAATCCTGGGGCACAGTCGGAAGGCAGTGCTCGACATGGCGTGGCACGATGTGACGCCCCCTGAGTACACCCAGCCGGACCTGGGGCAGGTTCAGATCCTGCGTGACACGGGCACGTTTGGTCCGTACGAGAAGGAGTACGTCCGCAAGGACGGTTCGCGTGTGCCAGTGCGCTTGGTGGGCCGTGTGATTGAGAAGGGCGACGAGCGCTGCATCTGGTCGACCGTGGAGGACATCAGTGAAGCGAAGCTTGCGCGAGATGCATTGCGCCGTTCGGTGGAGCAGTACCGTACGGTGTTCGATTCTTCGGGGGACGGCCTGGTGATCTCGGACTTGGACGGGGTGGTGCGTGATGTCAATCCCGCGTTCTGTGCGATGCACGGGTATGCGCGTGATGAGCTGGTGGGGACGTATACCAAGGACGTGATTCACGAGGACCATCATGCAGCGGTGGATGCGTTCCTGAGCCACGTTGCCAAGGGCGAGGGTATGGTGGTTCCCGGCGTTGACGTTCGCAAGGGCGGCGATGCCTTCCCCGTGGAGGTCCATGGGGCTCCGATCTCGTTCAACGACGCGCCCCACGTGCTCGCCGTGGTGCGCGACGTAACCGAACGGAAGCGGGCCGAAGAAGAGCGCCGGGCCTTGGAGGCCCGCATGCAGGAGGCGCAGCGCCGGGAGAGTCTGAGCAGTCTGGCGGGAGGGATCGCCCACGAGTTCAACAATCTCCTCACCGGTATCCTGGGCAACGCGCAATTGATCCTGGACGGAGACGGCGACGGGGCCGAAGTCGTTCTTGGGGCCGAGGAAATCCGCGATTCAGCGATGCGCGCGGCCGACCTGTCTATGCAGATGCTGATTTTCTCGGGCCGTGGGGCCTACACGCTGGAGCCCATGGATTTGAACGCCACGGTAGACGAAGTCGCCCAGTTGGTGGCGGGCATCGTATCGAACCACGTGAGTTTGCAGTGCGACCTGTGCGCGGACGCGCCGGTATTCCGGGGCGACCGGGGCCAAGTGCGGTTGGCGATCTTGAATCTGGGAACGAACGCGGCGGAGGCTGTGGGCGACCGGGGCGGGAGTGTGTCGATTTCGACGGGAGTGATCGATTGCGACCGCGAGTATTTCCGAGGGAGCCAGCTTGGCGACGACTGTCCTCCCGGTGCGTATGTGTACGTGGAGGTGGCCGACACGGGGTGCGGTATCGACGAGGAGACCCTCGACCGCGTATTCGACCCGTTCTACACCACGAAGTTTACGGGCCGGGGTTTGGGATTGTCGGCCGTTATGGGGATCGTGCGCGCTCACTCGGGTGCGATACGAATCCATAGCAGGCCGGGCAAGGGGGCGACGGTCCGTGTGCTGTTTCCGAAGGCGGGGATCGTGGAGCCGGACACCGCGAACAGGGACGAGGGCGCCGATGACGCGGGAATGGCAGGGCTGATTCTCGTGGTGGACGACGAGCGCACGGTCCGCAGTGTGTCGCGCAGGTTTCTGCAACGCGCGGGTTTCGAAGTGATCACGGCGAAGGACGGTTTGGAGGCGGTTCAGGTGTACCGGCACCGGGGTGACGAGATCGCGCTGGTGGTGTTGGATCTCACGATGCCGTACATGGGGGGGCGCGAGACCTACGACGAACTCCAGCAGATTCGTCCGGATGTACGCGTGGTCTTGGCGAGCGGATACAGTGAGGATGAGGTGGCCGGCCGTTTCGAGGACAGCGGCGTGGCCGGGTTCCTTCAGAAGCCGTTTCGAAGCGAGGATTTGGTGCGCGCCGTTCGGCGTGCGCTGGCCTCACAGAGATAGGGGGCTTCGGCGGGCCGACCCTTGCCCTTGAGAACGGCTTCGGAAAGGCCACACTCCGCGCCAATAGGGATTCGCGGCGTCATCGTGAGGTTGCATGCCGTTGTAGCACTGGCATTGTCTGTTCCGTCAGAGTCGATTGGGCGACGCCGATCAAGCCCTTACTGGATCTTCTTCCCCCAATCCTCGACCAGTGTGTCGAGGTTCTTCGATGCTTCGCGGAAGTAGTCCATGTCTTCGCGCTTGGCGATGTCCTCGAAGCGGAATAGGATCTCCCGGTAGGCCTCGGGCCCGATGCAATCCGGGCCCTGGCACAGCTTCACGTACATGATCGAGATTCGCTCCCGCTCGACCCTGCGCCGGATTTCCTCGCTTTCGGCGAGGGCCTCAGCCTCATCGAAGAGGGCGGTGGCTTGGTCCAGAAACTCGGGGGAGAAGGCGGGGTCCCGCATGCTGAATCGGATGCCGCCCTTAGGCTCCTCGGGCCACTGCATATTCCAGAGCAACTCGTAGTACTTCGAGATAGCGGGTGCCGCGTTCCCATAGTAGCCCCACACGAAGTCCTGCATGAGATCCCACACGTCGCGGTTCGGGTCCCAGAGCAGTTTCGAGATCACCCAGCAACGCATCCATTCGCGCTCAGCGCACCCGCTTTCGTAGTTGGACTGTGCCATGTACCCCTGTGCGTTGTTGCGCACGAAGAAGCGGATATTGCTGGCGATGGTGTCCATGTTGGGCATGGGGGCGATCTGGTGGCTGAAGTTGATGCCGTAGTCCCACGCATAGATGCGATTGCAGACCTTGGACCAGCGTTCCACCATGGCCACGTACTCGGGTTCCTGATCGGCTGGGGTGAA
>JAAEQP010001161.1 GCA_024231375.1 bacterium
CGGGGAATTGGGGACAGTCCCGTCTTGCTCGAGCCGCCGCGGACGGGCTCGTTCGCTTGGTGCAGTCCCCAATTCATCGATACGCCTCCATTGCGTCGGTTGGGTGGTGTGCTTCGTCGAGAACCTAGCCGAGAAAGCACTGATAGTCAAGGAATCGCCGGAGATCGTCTATAGGGAAGTCACTGCCTGGTTCGGTCTCAAGCGCTTCCAGGGCGTAGTCGATCTTGTCCCATACAACTCGCGCTTCGGGGGCCTCTCCCAGGAAGTCGGGGGCTACCTCCTGGTAGCCCGCGGCCGTGTAGGGGATTGCCGCAAGTGGAATCTGAGCGAATTCAATCGTCGGGTCGCCCCACCCGGCATCTCCCCAATCGAGGATGGCCAGCAAGGAGTCTTCGCTGGAGCACATCACGTTCATTGCGTGGATGTCGTTGTGAAGAAAACACGTCCTCGTCGCGGCAGCAACGGTTGGGCGCAGCTCTTCGATGAGATCGGCAATCTGTTTCGATAGACCCCGTTCGACGCGACCGGCCGACGCGAGTCGATCCAGTCGGTCGCGTAGCTGGTGGTCGCGGTCGGGTTCGTCCAGATAGCCGTTTGGATCATCGCACTCCGTCACGCGGCTGTGAAGCAGCGCCAATTCGCGGCCAACGCGCCGCCACGTGTCCTGGGCCGTATGCGGGTCCGGCGAATGCAGGCCAAGTGTTTCCCCATGCACTCTCTCCCACAGCGAAAACGGGCGGTCCGTCAGTTCACGCGAGTCGTCGAAAGCCAGAAGGCGAGGCGTCAAGATGCCGGCAGCATGGGCCACGGGGGCCGCAACCGATTCCGTTCTCGCGTCCGGAATTGCTTCAGGATGGTCGGATGCCACGCGGAGAACGACGTCTGACGTGGCGTAAATGCGGTTGGCAACACCCGTGGCACGCATTGCTTCCCACGAACCACGAACGCCATGGGCCGCCAGAATCGCATCTACCGGATCAGGTACGTCCATCAGTGCCTGCTGCCCCCTATTGACGGTGTGCTCATTCCAGACCATTTGCGCATATTCGGGGCCGGCCGGACGGCCAGTTGGGCGAGCCGTCTGGGGTGCCGATAACGGGCTTCCGACCCCCTGTGTTCCTACTGGCTGCTGTCGGGAGTCCTGGTCATTTCAAACAGGTCGCCCAGCGTGGTGTTCTCTGAATCCCAATTGTTCTCCAGATCTACCCCGTAGTCATTCTCCAGCCTGAATGCCAGAGTCTCGAGCTCAAAGCAATCACCGACGGAAGTGCGGGGAGGGTAGACAGCCCGATACACGTCCATGACCTTGTCCGTGGGGCTGAACTTGCAGCGATGTTTGCTCTTGAAGGCGAAGGCGTCACAGAAAGCCTGGAGAAACGACCGGATATCCTGCTTGGGCACGTGAGGAAACCGACGACGCCACTCGCGACCAGTACATGGCCGTGACCAGTACTTGCGCAAGTGCCTGGATTCCACAATGACAACCGCAAGCGGAACGGCCACCACCACGGCCAGCAGCAACAAGAGGACTGTCAACTCGTTCATGCTCTCAGACCCTTCGCGAGAAGACCGTACTTCGCCCTGACCTCCCGCACGTCGGTTGTGCGGCCCTCCGCACTGTCGGCCGAACCTTGTTCTATTGCGTCGTGCAGGTAGATCTTGTGCATAAGGTCGTCCCACGTCGCATTATCCGGCATGCGCTCAATAAGTCTGTGGGCCCAGTCTCTGGACATCACCTTCGACATCGTACGTCTCCCTCAAATCCCATTAGTACAGTATTGTGAGGCGGCCGACTTGTCAATCTCGGCCAAGCCTGCGGTTCCCATCTCCCCATCCAGTCAATCCTGTTATCCTGTCAAAAGACTCCTGGTCCGTCTCCCCCCTACGGCGCCAGGAACGGTTGCACCTCCACGAAGTTGAACGCGGTGTGCTGGCCGATTGCGCCTCCCGGATCGGTGGGGCTGGCCCAATCCGAGAGGGTCAGGACGGCAGTGTCAGCCCGCGGACGAAACACGACCCGCCGGAAGGTGAAGTAGGCGGGGTGTTCGCGGGTGTAGGGGGCGAGGGTGTGGGCGTAGTTGATGGGGTAGGTGTGTTCGAACCCGTATTCCGGCAGCATTTCCACGCCTTCGATATCGATTTGGATCGAAACGGTCTGATGCATGTCGAGTTGTCCTATGTCGGACGAGATGAGTTTGAGTGAGTAGAGCCGACCGGGCTTGAGATCCTTGAGCGTTTGCTTCACGCGATTGGGGGCTTTTGCGGCACGTTGCATTCGGCAGAACCGGTCCCCCTGCGTCGTCCGCGGATACCGGCCGTGCAAATGGCTGTAGCCTTCCATGGCGCCGATGTCGACGGTGTCGTCTTCGGCCGCCTCCACCGTCCAGCCGTTGAGATCTTCGGCGAAGTCCGGGTTGACCAGGTGGGGCAACACGTAGGGCCCTTCCGTCAGACGGGTGCGGTTACCGTCGATGCAGTAGTGGCGGAACAGCTTGTGGGCCCAGCGAATGGATTCTTCATCGGCATAGCTGGACATGTATTCCATGACGCCGTAAAGGTTCCAGAACGACGGGTCCGTGGCGAGGAACTGGAACTGCATGTCCATGAAGACGTGGTAGTCCACGCCGGGGTCGCGGTTGAGCGACTCGGGAGGCGCGCAGAGGTAGCCCAGGCACATGACGAGATGGCGTTCGACGCCGGGCGACTGTTTCTGCCAGGCCTGCATGGGCACCCGCAGCTCGCGAATCAGCATGCTGAGGGCTTCTTCTTCGGTCGCGGCCTCGTGCAGATACTTCTCCCAGGAGAATCGGTCGCCCAGGTCCACGACCAGGTCGAAGAAGTCGCCACATCCTCCCAGGCTGAACACATCGCCGCCGCACCATGCGTAGAAGGCGCGATCGGCGAAGGTGGGCAATTCGTGAAGCTTCCTGAGGGCGTCGCCCCACACGGTGTAGAATTCGGGGCCCTTGGCCAGAAACTCGTCAACGATAATGCCGCCGTACCCCGGCTTGGTGGCGCCCTGCACGTCCGCCCAGACTTGGTACACCTCGTCGATAGTGGGCGGTGTCTCGTCGGAGAGGCCGGGCAAACTCGAGTTGGCAATCCATTGCCGGCCCTCGCTGAGCCACTGGGTGAACTCGTCGTCCGTGCCGCCTGTGGTTGTGATGAGCGTGTTGACGTGGGGGAGCACGTTGCGCGTCACGTAATCCCAGTCATAGGGCCCGTAGGGGGTGATGTGCGGCGCGCCGGGATAGTAGCAGTAGGCGATCTCCGGTACCGTCCGCACGGACAGCGACCCCGGCTCGGAGTTCGTCACGCGCAAGGTGTGGTTGCCTTCGGCCATCCTCTGCATGGCCTCGAAGGCGCCGGTCTCGGGGTTCGTGCGCCACACGAGGGGGTCCGTCTCGTCGTTCAGCCGCACACTTGGCGCTGCATCGCTACCCGTAGCCTGGATGAACACCCAGCCATCTCGCGGGTTCACGAACGCATGGTTTGTGGCATCGGCTTCCGAAAGGCGCGCGGTGAGCAGGTCCGTCACGAAATTGTTGCGCACCTTCAGATCGGCGTACTCGCCCGACCACGTTGCCTGTGTCGGCCAGGTCATCCGACGGGTCCAGTCGATGCCCGCGAACACCTGGCCCTCTGCGTCTCTCAGAACCACGCGCAATTCGTACGAGGCGCCCGGTTCGGCGTCTCCGACGGTGCGGCGGATCGTGGTGGTCTCAGTCGCGATGGAAAGCGGCTTGTCCCACTCAAGAGCGGGGATTGCGCCAGGCTTCTTGAACGAGACGCACAGGCTTGTGCCGGGCTGCGGATTGCCCAGTCCGGCCGAGTGGACGTCCACGGACAGGAGTTGGCCATCCGGTTCCATGTAGACGTTCACAATGGAATCGAGAGGAAGTTGTTCGATGTCGGTTGTGAGGGCGCACGGCAGCCGCCATAGTCCGCCGCTCCCGCCCCAGTCGTTGGCTTCGATGGCGATGAGGTTTGACTCGCCGAACCGGATCGCCGCGCTCAGTTCCGCCACGAGCGGGACCCACGCCATGCAGACGTCTTCGGGGTCGCCGTAGGTGTTGATGCGCTGGCCGTTGCAGTAGACGGCGCCGGAGTCGTTGAGCGACCCCAGGAAGAGCCAGACGGATTTGCCTTGCCAGGCCGCCGGTATCTCGACCGACCGCCGGTACCACGCGTGGTCGTCCACATCGGGAAACCCCTGGTCTTCCCAACGCACGCCCGCGCGCATGGGCGCCCAGTCCTCGTCGGACAGGGCCGGCGACGCCCAGTCCTGGTCAGCGACTCCGTGGTCCGGTGAGGGTTTGAAACGCCAGCCCTCGATCAGATCGAGCCGGTCGATTTCTTCAGCGCCGCCTAGAAGGCATACACAAACCAGGGCAAGTCCAGGACCCATGATTCACCTCACGTGTTCGCACTTCGCTGACGATAAGGGCAATATACATGATGGTCCGGAATCCTGCCATCCGCGCAATCCGTGGTCTCGTTTCTTCCCGCCCCCTACCACGGATTGCACTGGTGCTTCCGAGCGGCATAGCCGCAACCAACGAGAGGAGGCGCACTCTCATGTCACCTTGAACGAAGTGAGGAACTCGTTCACCCAGCAACATCCTTCGCTGCCCGCCGAATGTCTGGAGGTGTGGGACCGGCGCCCTCGCCGGTCGCATCGGAGGGGGAGGATGACCGGCGAGGGCACCGGTCCCACACCTGACAAGATCTCGCGCACGGCGGCGACACCACCCCAGTGTATGAACCTTCCGCTGTGGCCGGTGTCCGACCGAGCCACCGACGTGACCACCGGTCACGCCACGATCGCCAGGTGTCCATCTTGGCCTCAGAGGGGTTTCATGCCTCCTTCCGCGGTTGCATCTCCGTTACTCCGCGTCAGTGCATTTCGTTTGACGAACTCGGCTCTGGTGTTCGCTCTGGGAAACGCCTCGTCAGGCACATCATACCCGAGAAAGCTGCACAGCGGCTCCCATCCTTGTGACACCTCGTAGACGAGAAGACGGTCATCCGGTACGTCTTCCTTCACCCGCTCACAGTATCGGCGGTAGGTGGCCTTGGCGAATTCCCTGTCCTCGAATCGACCGGCCATCGTTTGATCGAACAAGATGCGGCGCACCATCCGGAGGGCAGGGTCGTTGTTTCCGTCAGGTCCCATGACCGTCTGGTACACGGTCGAGCGCATGCTCTCGTACCACGTGTCCGGATCGCGCTGAAGCAGGAGTACCTTGGCTTCCGGGTAAGCCGCGGCAAGTTCCTTCCAGAAAAGGCAGGCAGGGGTATCGAGCGTTGCTGCATATCCCGCGAGAAGCGTGCGCCAGTCGGGCATGTGGCCGTCGTAGGCGGCGTTCCAGACGGGTACGTGATCCGGATTCACCCACACATCGCTCATGTGATAGCACCGGCCCAGTCCCAGGAATTCAAGAGCCCGCTTGACGGACATGGTGCCCGTCCTCGGGTAGGCGGCCCCGATGAGCATCAACTGGTCAGTCATGAGTCGGGTCGTTCCGTTTCTCCTCGCCTCAGCGCATCCTGAGTTCCATGAAGAACGGCAAGGACATCAATCTGGTCGGGCTTGATGTGGTAGATGATTCGATAGGAACCCTCGATGACCTCGCGGATTTGATCCATCTCAAATTCCGGGACTATCCGGCCGGACAAGGGGAAATCGGCGATCTGTTGTGAGCGGCGGGTCAGCCGGTCAACCATACGTTTGGCGTACTCAGACGAATCGAGGGCGATGTAGGCGTGAATCGCCTCAAGATGGCTGCACGCGGTATCCGTCCAGTAGACGTTCATTCAGAGAGGCCGTACTTCTCTCTGACTTCCCGGACGTCTGTCGTGCGGCCTTCCACGCTATCGGCCAGGCCCCGTTCGATTACGCCACGCACATAGACTTCGTGCATGAGGTCATCCCACGTGGAGTTGTCCGGCATTCTATCGACAAGCCGATGGGCTTGGTCTTTGGACATCGCACTCGACATTTGGCCCCTCCTTGAGATTGCGTTAGTATACCATTGTGAGGCCGCCTGATTGTCAATCCCGCTATCCTGTCAAGAACTCCCCCTCCGCTGTGGCCGGTCTCCGACCGAGCCACATCCGCCGACCGCCAGGTCTCCATTCGTGCCTTAGAGAGGTCTCACGCCTTCTTCCCACCCAGCAAGGGGACACCGCATTTCCTGGCCGCCTTCGTCAGTAGCCTGTCCTGTGTCGCGATGGGGAGCCCGGACCTCATGGCAAGGTCCAAGTAGGATGCGTCATAGGTGGAAAGGCGAAGGTCCCGTGCAAGGGCGATGATATCGGTCAGCATACGCTCGGGGCTTTTTTGCTCGACCAGGAGTGGAAGACTCGACACCAGTTCAAGAAACCGCACCACGTCCGCCTTCCCCAAGCGGCGTTTTCGTTCGGCCACGAGCAGCACGTTGCCAACTTCTAAGGGCCAGATAGCGGGAACGACCGCTTCGCCATCGGCGAGACGTTCCAACACGGAGTCGGCATACTTGCTCGCCTCGTCCTCGAAACACCACGCCATCACCACCGAGTTGTCCACGACAAACCGTGCCGGGCTCATCGCCGCCCCTCCTCGATCATGTCGCGAATCGACAAGCCGTCGAGACGATGCCCCGCGCGGAATCGTTTCAGTTCGGCGATGGTCTCGTCCGCGGGCTTCCTCTTCGACGGATCGGCGGGTACCAACGTCGCCACGGGGACGCCGTGCTTCTCAATGGCGATCCGTTCTCCCTTGGCTACCCGCTCAAGAAGTTTGGACAAGTGTGTCTTTGCCTCGTATGCGCCAACGGTATCCATGGTCTGTCTCCTTGCGACTGGTCTACGACTAGTCGAAACTTCTGCTGGTGATACGTCAAGGGGGTGGTGGTGGCGGTTCTGTCGTCCCTACGGGACTTGTTTGGGGAGGGGCAGCGATCCCAGGACTACGCTTCGCTTGTCCTGGGCTATCTTCGGGCCGTCCGCTACGCGGACTCTTTGATTGGAAAACCTGCCAGTCGTGGTGCGACTTTGCGGTCGCGTTGGTGGCGCGGTCGGAGGCTATCCCACAACGCGAAGTCGTTCCCCCTCGCCACTTCTTGTCAAACGCGTCACTCTGCGCTGCTGTTTGGTGTTGCCCTCATTCCGTTATCCAATCTCTGATTTCGCCGAATGGAAGTGAGAGGTTCTGGGCAAGCTCCTCAAGCCTCAATTCTACGAACGTGACTACGTCATCGAAATCTGAAACCATCTTCTGGGGAACCGGACTGTTGATCTCTCCCCGAAGAACGCCAGTCGCTGCCAAGACTGCATCTCGAATGTAGTTAGTCGTGAAGGTGGACCGCATGAAGTCCACGTTTTCCGGCAGCCACGATTGGTCGTGGATGAAACCGTCCGTTTCCCAGAGACGGGGCGGTCCACCACCAATCTCCGCAGTCCAAGGTGAGAAGATGGGGTTCTTTTCGTCCGGATACATCAGAACGGATGCGTACTGGAGGACGCCACACGCTCGACCCACCGATGGTACGGTCCACCACTCCCGCCACAGGTCCGCCACAGCAGGGAACGCCGTACCAAAGGTCCCAATGGTGAGGATCCATGAGTATGGGCTGGCGCCCATTCCGGAGAATGACAGATCGCATTCTTGGTCGATCTTGTCCAGAATGGCATTACATATGAAATCTGAAACGGCCCCACGATGGGTCGGCGACAGCAGGTCTCGGAATCCAGCGTGCTTCGCGAGGACCGCTGAGAACTGCTCAACGAACCCGGCGTACTCTGATTCGTGAGAGGCCATCAGGTCCTCCTGCCAAGCGGATAGGCAGATTGGCAAGAGGAATAGAAACAGGTCCTTCTGGACCTCCTGATACATCAGATCATCGGCGTAGCTATACAGGTCGACGGCATCCGGCTTCGCGCCAAGGGTGCAAAGTCGTCCGTAGTGGCTCGGGTCATAGTCGAAGGGTTTCTGGGTGATCGTATCGGGTACCGAAGGAGTTCCGAAAGCGCTGATCACGTCCTTAACGTCTGCCGCCATGTCGTGTGGTTCCCTTCGCATCTTACGACCACGTACTCATATCTTCACCCCATCCGGTAAACCCTTTTGTCCTGTCAAATGACGCCCGGACCGGCTTTCATCCTCTCTGAATTCGCGCCCATTCGTGCTGGGCCATCCTGAATTCTCAGCCTACCCCCCTCCAACACCACGACCCAATCATGCACTTCGGGCGGCAGGGGCGGCGTCCAGGTGCCGTCCGCGTCTGGGGTGACGGGGCCGAGGTCGGTGCGTTGTCCGGTGCAGGGGTCGAAGTACCACGCCGTGTAGGCTGCGTTGGGTTCGAGATCGCGGATGGTGGGCGGGTCCCAGAGGAGAGGGACGTAGACGATGCGCAGTTTTCCGGGGATGCCGACGGCGCGGGGGGCGTAGGCGTTGGTGTCGCCGGGTTCGGCGCCGACCCATTCGGGATGGGATTCGAGTTGCCACCAGGGGAACTGGCGCATGAGGACGCCGCCGTGGCCGACTTGGCGCGAACCGGGAAGCTGGGCGGCTTCGCGCCACGGGGTGTTGCCCCAGCATCGGCCGTGGGGCGACGGGCCATACGGCTCCGCTTCGGTGCTCATTTGCCAGATGCCGTTGGCGCCGTAGGTGTGACCAGCGGCGCCGTTCAACACGGAATGGTAGAAGCAGAGGCGTTGCACGTTCTGCCAGCAGCGGCCGAGGATGCCTTCGTAGTTCACTTCGGAATCGATGACGGGCATAACGGGTTCGCGCGCGACGGATTTAGCCATGGACGCGGCCGTGTTGGGCACGCTGTCGAGATCGCTGTGACCGGTCTGAAGCATTTCGAAGTCGAGGATGGCCGGGTCGTCGACCTGGTCGCGGCCGTATTGGGTCGGATGAATGGTGATGGTGTTGTCGTAGCCGTCGATGTCGCGGACGTAGCGGGTTACTTCCGACCAGCCATGTTTCTGGAACGTCTCATCCGCTTTCCGGTTCTCGGACAGGTAGTAGGCCATGCCTGCTTCGCCACAGATGCACCACGCCACGGGATAGGCGCTGTACCGCGCGACAAGATGGCGCCAGAAGCGTTTGGCGCGGTCCACACCCAGTTGCGGCAGGTAGTAGCCCCACATGCCGACAATGCATGGCATGAGGCCGTTGTCGACCAAATACGCGATCTTCTTGTCCGCCGCATCGTAGTAGGCGGCGTTGATGCGCGCGAAGTCAGCCTCGAAGGGAAGCCCCGCTTCGTTACACCCGCGCGCGTCGGTGACGTCCATGTCGGGATACGGGCCCGCCACGATCTGGATGACGTTGTACCCCTTTTGGACGCGGTCGGCGGCGAGTTCCTTCACCCCGTCCGGCCAGTCCAGCCGGGTCGACAACCCCATCCACCACGTATCGCCCAGCCAGAAGAAGGGCGTGCCGTCGGTGTGCTCGAAATGGCGCTTGTCTTCGGCGACTCGCATGCGGCCGTGCTTGAGGAGGGGATTCGGTCCGGTGTACGGCGCGACCTCCAAGGTTCCGTGCTGGTCGTGTAACCCGGCGTCGCCGGCGTTGGAGCATTCCGTGCGGAACGTGTGCGCGCCTTCTTCGGGGGACGACAGCCGGACGCGCCAAGTGCCGTCGCCTGCCCAGAACGCGGGGATTCGGCGTTCGGTGCCCCTGGGGCTGGTTAGGATGATGTCCAGTTCGGTTTCGTTGTAGGGGTCGTCATAGGCGGCCGTTGAGGTGAACGCGATTTCTGCGATGGCGTTGGTCTGGGTGCGCATGGGTTGTCTCCTGCTCTCAAGTAATGGGTCTTATAGGACCTATGCGAAAAGACCTGGGACAGTCCCGTCTACGTCCGCCTCCGGCGGACTTCGCTTGGTACAGTCCCGGTTTTTCGCTTCACGGACACGTGAGGGCTCAGTCCAGCGTTGCTCGAATCTGCGTTGCGAGGTCGTCGAGAGTCTCGCGTGGTTGTGGCTTCGGGTGTTCCTTGTAGATGGCGTAGAGACCGTCGTTGTGGTATCGCGGCATGATGTGGAAATGGACGTGCATGACTTCTTGGCCGGCCGCGACGCCGTTCGACTGGTGGATGTTCATGCCGTCGGGTTCGAACGCGGCCCGCACGGCCGTGGCCATCCGCACGACGGTACGCGCCAAGGCCGCCGCTGTGGCATCGTCGAGTTCCCACACGTGTTCGACATGCACACGCGGCACAATCAGGACGTGGCCGGGATTCGCCTGACGAAGGTCCATGAACGCAACCGTATCTTCGTCTTCATACACCATGCTTGCGGGACTCGTCCCCGCTGCGATGTCGCAGAATACGCAGGACATGACTTCCGCCCTCCAGAATCTTAGCGATCAACAGTCGCGGAACCGGACGCAATGCGAAGAGTCAAAGACCCCTCACCCCAACCCTCTCCCGTTGGGAGAGGGGGAAGAGCCTACGCGCGGTTGCGGTCCGCTACGGTCCGCACGATGGCGGCGGCCCGTTCGCAATGCTCCGGCTGATACTTCTCGCAGAACGTCGACCAACGGATGAAGGTCTTGAGGAATTCTGTTGCATTCGGGCACGATTCGCCGGTGAATTCATGGGTACGCGACGCGGGCGGCACGGAATAGGGGTACTGCCCCTTCCGTACCTTTTCTTGTAGACATGTCAGCGCGGCGGGCATGAGGTAGTACTGGCCCATGCCTGCGCCGGGGATGCCCGCCTCGGCCAGTTGCGCCGCGAAGGATTCCGTGTCGCACGAGAAGGCGTCGGCGTCGATATTGAGGCCCACCATCCAGCACGAGTACACCGTGGTGGATTCGGGAATGGGGAGGGGGGTGATGCCGGGAATTTCGCTCAGCAACCCGGTCAACAAGCGAATCATCTTGTCCCGGTGCGTTACCTGGTCGCGAATGACTTCGAGCTGGGCAAGGCAGATGGCCGCGGTGCAACTCGGCATGCGGTACGCGTGCCCCGCCTCGGCGTGGACCCGGCCGAAATGGGGTTCCATCACGCCGCCCCGGCTGTGGCCGACGAAGCGGGCGCGTTCGGCCAGGGCATCGTCGTTCGTCACCAGGCATCCGCCCACGTCCGACCCCATGGTCTTTTCGGCATCGAACGAAAACCCGCCGGCAAGGCCCAGGGTTCCGGCGATTCGTCCCTTGTACTCACCGAACACGGCCTGACACGCGTCCTCGTAGACCGCGAGACCCCGATCCGCCGCCAATTCCAGGATGGGGTCCATGTCATCCATCAAGCCCGTCATGTGAACGCACAGGATGCCTTTGGTGCGGTCGGTGATGCACGGCGCAATGGTGTCGGCCGAGAAGTTCACCGTTCCCGGCGCTGCATCGGGGAAGACGGGAATCAGGTCCTGCGCGATGAGCCCCTGAACCGTTCCGTAGTCGGTAATGGGGCTGACGATCACCTCGTCACCCGGTTCCCACGGCATGGCGGCGGCAAGCACGGCCAATGCGGGCGTGCAACCGGGTGTGGCGATGCAATGCTTGACCCCGAGCGCATCCGCGAAGGCGCGCTCGAAGCGCCCCATCATGTCGCAGGTGAGTCCGCCATCGAGCACTTCCTGGATGTATGCGGCCGCGTTCGGGCCGATGGTGCGGGGAAAGGCTGTCGGCAGATCGCCGACCTCGTCCAGATGCGCTTGTGCCCCCCATTTCGCAGCAACGCGCTCAGTCATGATTCCTCCCCCTCTCAGTCAAACGTCATCACGTACCGGCACGTGAACTGTTCTCCCGGTTCGAGGCACTGCACGCCCTCGCGATCCTTGAATTCGCCGTCGTAGCCCTTGGAGTCGGCAAGACCGCACCACGGTTCGATGCATACGAACTGGGGCTGTTGCGACTGTGCCCACAGGCCCAAGTACGGGAAACCCTGAAACTCCAGGGCGACCTTCGGGCCCTGACTCCCCGAAGCGAGCGTAACTTTCTTCGAGTTGAGCCCCTTGAACACCAGCGCGCCGCGCGCGAACAGGTCGTCTGTCAGCGGAATGGTCTGACGGCCTTCGAAGAAGGGTTCCGTCTCACCGCCGTAGAGATCGTCCCTAAGCAACCACCGGGGAGCTTCCTCGGCTTGGTCAAATTCCAGTTGATAGTCGCCCCAGGCTTCCTCCGCCTTGAAGGGCGCCATGAACCCGGGGTGCGCGCCCAGTGAGAACCACATGGGGGAATCGGCGGGGTTCGTCACGACGTACTCGACGGTCACCCGGTTGTCCTCAACCGTGTAGGCCACCCGCAGGGCGAATCGGAACGGGTACGCCTGGAGCGTCCGTTCGTCCTCGGCCAGTTCGTACACGACGTGCAGACCGCCCTTGTCTACAACGCGGAACATCTGGTCGCGCGCGAACCCGTGTTGGGGAAGGGCATACTCCACACCGTCATGGCGGTACCGGTCGCCGTTGAGACGTCCCACAATCGGAAACAGGACAGGCGCATGCCGTGCCCACACCGACGGCGTAGCATCCCAGAGATACTGAAGTCGATGCTGTTTCGACCAGATACTGCACAGTTCCGCGCCGCGGTGTTTCGCAAGCACGATCAGTTGGTCGTTCTCCAGACGCGCTCCCATTGCTTCACTTCCCCCGTTTAAGGTTTGACTTGGCGTCGGGCATTGACACTAGTCGATGATCCAGTCCCCACAGTCAATAGCTTGAAGAATTCGTTGGCGGGGATCAAATCGCGAGA